>NZ_AP025505.1:0-300000 GCF_024347575.1 Vibrio pelagius | reverse complement strand
TTAAAGCGAAAGCGTGAAAATGCATATGACGTACATGACACACTGATAAGCGTAAGCACCATGGTTAAAAAGCTGATTTTCAAGCTATTCCAGAACCAGGTCAGGTAAGCCACTTTGTCATTTGCAAACAAGGTTGCATAGTGACTCAGAGTTGGGTTGTCCGGGAATATAGACTCCCCCATGATACTGTTACCAGGATAGAAGGACGCACCAACTGTCCACACTAATGGGTAAATAATGATCACTGATACCAACAGAATCAGGCCATAACTCAATGTCAATCGGATGCGATTACTGCGTTTAATACTCATTTTGTTATCTCGCCTCTTCTTTGAATGACTTAGTCATACGGAATTGCCAGAGAGCAATACCCACAACGAAAATCGACAGCAATAAAGTGATGGCAGAGGCAATACCGTATTGCGATGAAGACATCGTCAGTTTGTAAATCCATGACACCAAGATATCGGTTCCGGCTGCGTTACTACCAATGACAGCAGGACCACCATTGTTAAACAGATAAATAATATTGAAATTATTAAAATTAAACGTGTATTGTGTAATCAAAATTGGAGCGATTGAGTATAGAACCAACGGTAAAGTGATGGTCCGTAACTGCTGAAACTTGCTTGCACCGTCCATTGTGGCTGCTTCATAAAGATCGTTAGGAATTGCCTGTAGGACCCCCGTTGTCATGGCGAATACAAATGGGAAACCTAGCCAGGTTTGGATCATGATAAGCGCGACTTTCGTCCAGAACGGGTCTGTGAGCCAAGCTTTGGGCTCAATACCAAAGAAGTCGAGAATCACGTTGTTGATAACACCAAAGCTGTCGTTAAACATCCCTGTAAAAATGAGGATGGTAACAAAGCCAGGTACCGCCCAAGGAAGAATAAAAATAGTACGGATCAAAGGTTTAAATTTAAGGTCTTTTTGGTTTACCAAAATTGCCAACAGAACTCCTACTGTGCATTGCAATGTCGATGCAACTAGTGTCCAAACAACAGTCCACTGCAAAACATCAATAAAGGTGTTGCGCCACAAATTAATTTGGAAAATGTTAAAGAAGTTCTTCAATCCAACCCAATCAACCAGTTTCGCTGGCGGTGAGTTATAAAGGTTGTAGTTAGTAAACCCAATCGCAAAACCAAAGATGATCGGAAAAACAACAACAAAGACTAAAAGGATAAAACCAGGACTTATCATCAGATATGGGAAGCCAGCATTGATAACATTGCGATACTGAACACGCAGTGAGTTCAATGAACGGCCTTCATCGAGACGTTGACCATTTTTATAGGCGTCTGTAATACTGAGTACATAAACCGCTAAACCAAATACGACCACTAGCGAAGCAATGATACCTTCTGCAAGTAGGAAAACTGAGTTGTCCTCTGGTAGGTTTTCGCCAAGTGTTACAAGACCCCACATACCGTGGGTAATAAAATCACGAGTTACTGCATAAAAACTGGTTAGCAAGATGAAGAACATCATGCCTTTCACAAACTGTCGGTTATAAAATTGACCAAAGCCAGGAACCAGCGCAAGCAAGGAGGCAGTAAACCGTTGGGATCGATATAACCCCGAGTTATGCTCAAAATGTTCACTCATGTCAGACATCACTTACAACTCCATTTCGGAAAACTTCTGGCGTCTTTCAGCCCTAGACGAACAACTAGGGCTGACAATCGCTTTCGCCAGAACAATACCTTTGAATTATTGACCCATCATTGCGTGGTTAGCTTCAATTTGCATATTGATGCTGTCTACTGCAGAGTCGAGTGCACTTTTCGCATCTTGTTTATTGGTTGCAATCAACTGAAGTGCACTATTGGCAGGGCCCCACACTTCGTTCATTTCTGGAATGGAAGGCATCGACGTAGCGTGAATGGATTGCATCGCAACTGCGCTTGCTCCTGGATCATTTTTAATAACAGGATCGTCCACCAATTTTGTCACAGCGGGAACTTCTCCTGTTAGCTCAAAGCGGTGCTTGGCGTTGTCATAGTTATTGACGAATGTAATAAACTCTTGCGCGAGAGGTTTGTTTTTCGAGAAAGTAGAAACACTGTAACTCTTCACTCCCATAAATGAACCCATTTGCTCACCAGATGGCAGTTTTGGAAGAGGTGCTACACCGTAGTTAATGCCTGCCTCTTTGTAGGGTTGTAGCGCCCAAGGACCGGTTTGAACAATCGCGGCTTTACCCGACGTGAATAGTGAATCGATTGCATTTAGTCCGTTATTGCCTATGATGCCAGTTGGAAACACCTTAGATTCGTAAAACTTCTGGATGAAGTTTGCGCCTTCTACAGCTCCTGGGGTATTCAGTAATATTTTATTTGGATCATAAGAACCATCATCTTTTTTAGCGAAAACATCCCCCCCCATACCATTTAAAATTCCGTAGGTGTAATAAAGCTCATCCCATTTTGCCAGCAAACCATATTTACCTTCCTCACGGAACTTTTTAGACAATTCGTATATTTCGTCCAGTGTTTCAGGAAGTGCGGAAATAAGGTCTTTGTTGTAAACCATAAATACGGTTTCAACTGATTTTGGTAGACCATAGAGCACGCCATTGTATGTCAAAGCGTTAATAGAGGACTGGCTAAATGTATCAGTAACGGCTTTATCAACCTTCATTGGTGCCAGTAAACCTTGGATTACTGCACCTCCAATCTGATCATGAGGAATCAAGACAACGTCAGGGCCAGTGCCTGCGGGTCCGTCCATACGTAACGATTCAACCTGACCACCATATGGCATTTCAAGCACATTCACTTTCACATCATGCAGTTTTTCAAAAGCGGCTACCGCTTCTTCATTACCAAAAGACTTTTGAATGTCTTCCCAAACTAATAAGGTTTGCTGTGCCAATGCCATTGGCGAACAAAATAGAGCAGTAACTGCGAGAGCAGAAAGTTTTTTACTAAATTTATTATTATCCATAAAATTTCACGCCTTTTAGTTTTTGGTATAAATAAAATTTATGGTGCAAATATGCTCCTTTATGTTATTTTTTCCATACAGACGATTCGCCGATGTGATTTAAATCACTATATCTAGTAGTTATTGTGATAAAACAAACAAGTAAAAATAAAATTTACTAAATAAAAGACGAGTTGGGTCACACACTTTATTTATTATCATTAAGAGGAATTTAAAAATGTCTTCGATTCAATTATCCAATGTCGTAAAACGTTTTGACGATACCCAAACCATTCACAACGTAAACTTGTCGATAGAAGAAGGCGAGTTTGTGGTGTTTGTTGGCCCATCGGGCTGTGGCAAATCAACGCTCTTGCGCATGATTGCCGGCCTGGAAGACATCAGTGATGGAGCAATATCTATCTCGGGCAATGTCGTTAACGACACTCCACCATCAGAAAGAGGGGTGGCGATGGTGTTCCAATCTTATGCACTATACCCACATATGACTGTGGCAGAAAATATGGGGTACTCACTAAAAGTAAACAAAGTACCTAAAGAAGAACGTGATAAAAAAGTACAGTTAGTCGGAAAGGCGCTACAGTTGGAACATCTGCTCGATCGTAAACCTGCCCAACTGTCAGGAGGCCAACGTCAGCGCGTTGCTATCGGTCGTGCTATCGTGAGAGATCCTAAAGTATTTTTATTCGATGAACCTCTATCAAACCTTGATGCAGAATTACGTGTAGATATGCGTCTACACATCGCAAAGCTACATCAAGAGCTGAAATCGACGATGATCTACGTAACGCATGATCAAGTTGAAGCCATGACTCTAGCGGATAAAATCGTTGTGCTTCGTGATGGGAAAGTTGAGCAAGTTGGCTCACCAATGGATCTCTACCATAACCCTATCAACAGATTTGTTGCCGGATTTATTGGTTCACCGAAGATGAACTTTCTTCCTTGTACTGTTGAAGCATGGGATGAAAGCAGCTTAACCGTAAGCTTGGATGTAGGTCATTCTATCACCTTGCCGATAAGTTCAGCTCAAATGGAATCAGGTAGAAGACTAACTCTAGGTATTAGACCAGAGCATCTGACGACCAAGCCAGAAATGATCTCACTCGCGTTCCAATGCGAAGTGGTTGAGAGATTAGGTGGAATGACATACATCTTTGGCCAATGTGGTGGCGTAGATGACTTCAAATACCTTCATCATGGGGATACACAAATCCAGCCCGGAGAGTCAATTTCGTTATTTACATCACCTTCCCATTTACACATTTTTGAACCTGATGGAAACGCCATTACATTTAATTCCGTACAATCAACGCATTAGTACTGTTATGCCAAGGAGCATTCCAATGCTCTTTGGCACGATAAATCCGTTATATAACATCAATATAGGGTAATCTTTTGGCTACACTTAAAGACATTGCACATAAAGCGAAGATTTCTACTTCCACTATTTCTCGCTTTCTAAACGAAGACCCTACGTTGTCTGTAAGTGAAGACAAAAAGCGGGCTATTTTAGAGGCGGTAGAGTCATTAGGCTATCAATCCCCTAAACGCAGTAAAAAACAGTTTGTTCACCAAGAAGTAAACAAAGTGAACAAGTCAGTTGACGCACGCGATGCTGTTATGTTGAACTTTTTAACGCCAACCCAGGAAATAGACGATCCATATTTCACATCTATCCGTGCTGGCATTCAAAATCGTTGCTTAGAAACGAGCATCGATTTAAGAACAATCCATTTAGACCAGATTAAGACCAACATAAATCTAATTGAAAAAGCACCAGCTGTCATTGCAGTCGGACATTTCTCCAAACATGTTGTAGATACATTATATCAAGCTAACCAGAATATTATATTTGTTGACTCGAACCCTTTAGGGAGCAAAACTGATGCTGTCTTAATTGACCGATTGGCGTTATCCAATGACGTTATGCAAAATGTACTACGAAGCAGTTGTAAGCGACCCGCTTTTATTGGCAATAATGAGGAGCGACTACATACTTTTCGCAAAGTTACCAAAGAAAACGGCTTGTACCACGACGAACTATGCAAAGTGAGTAAAGAATATTGTATAGAATCGGGATATCAAGCGATGAAAGAGATGCTACAACTCGATGAACTACCCGATCTGGTCTATGCTGCGACTGATATGGTAGCCGTTGGTGTTTATCGGGCAATTTACGAAGCTGGATTGACCATTCCAACCGATATACAAGTCATTGGTACCAATGATATCTCGTCAGCCCGACATATGAGCCCAAGCCTAACTACAATGCGACTGTTCCCTTTTGAGATGGGAGAAATCGCAGTCGATATGTTGAACGAGAAAATAGAAGGTAGAAAATACACAAAAACCCTTCTATTAGGTCATGAGTTTATATGGCGTGACAGTTTTAAAGTTAACTGATTTAGACTGAATTTATAATATTGATTTGACATTTTTATTTGGACTTTATTCACAATTATCTAGGTAAATTTACCTAGATAATTAATCCATAATCACAACTACCAACATAAGTTTATAAAAATCCTCACTAACACTTTAATCCCGAACCTCGGGGAAAAGTCCGTTGCTATATTGTTAACGTTAAACGCAACTAAAACGTGAATATAAAAACGGTGAAACGATGAAAAAGACCTTAAAATCAATAATTATCTTCGGCTCATTAATGGCCTCAAGCTATTCTCATGCATTTACTAAAGGTGCAGATATTAGTTGGATAACTCAGATGGAAGACGCTGGCTATGAGTTCTTTAATGATTGGGGATATAAACAAGATGTTCTCTCAATATTAAGAGATCATGGCATGAATGCCGTGCGCCTTCGTGTTTGGGTTGACCCCAGTGATGGTTACTATAGTTCGATGGATGATGTCATTGTCAAAGCGCAGTGGGCCAAAGACGCAAATATGGATGTGATGATTGACTTCCACTATAGCGACACTTGGGCAGATCCAGGAAATCAATGGAAACCTGCTGCATGGCAACAACTGAGCTTCGAAGATTTAATGGAACAAGTATGGACTTACACTAGAGACTCACTCAACACCTTGAAAGCAGCAGGTATAACACCAAAATGGATTCAAGTAGGCAATGAAACCAACAACGGAATGCTATGGAATGAAGGGATGGCTTCTATAAATATGCGTAACTACGCTTGGCTATTTAATAGTGGACGTAACGCGGCTAAGGAAGTATTCCCAGATGCTAAAGTCATTGTTCATTTAGCCAACTGCCACGACAATGCTAATTTCCGATGGATTCTTGATGGTTTGCAATCGAACAGTGCTTGGTGGGATGTCATTGGCGCGTCATCCTATCCTAAGAATGCGACTGGGCTTACTTGGCAAGAAGCAAACGATCAATGCCTCTCAAATCTCAATGATATGGTCGAGCGCTATGGATCGGAAGTGATGATCACTGAAATTGGCGTACCTTGGGACGAACCCGAGGCAAAGGCTATCGTCGCTGATATGATCCAAAAAGTACGTAGTGTGAATCAAAATAAAGGCACAGGGATTTTCTATTGGGAGCCACAAGCCTATAGTTGGCAAGGTTATACTTTAGGAGCATGGGATCCAAATACTCGCCAACCGACTCAAGCGCTTGATGCTTTTCTTGAATAGCTAACAGTAGAGTAATGTACAACCCCCTTTATAACTATAGGGTTACATTCAAAACGGAAGAAACACGTTTATCACCAACAAGCCAAGTTGGCATTGTATCAACGCTAGCTTGGCGATATACCGTGAATGTAGGACCTCGGCTAACGCTTTTCGTCTAAATTCTTGATGCGTAGTGGAAATTATTACTTAACTGTTTGAGTTAAACTGCTACACATTGTTAAATAGCTCAAAATAATTAGTTTCTGAGTTCCTTATGGCCACCATAAAAGATGTCGCAAGAGAAGCTGGCGTATCGATCGCTACCACTTCTCGAGTGCTCAATAATGCCCCCCACACCAGTGAAGCAGCAATTGTTGCTGTGAAAAAAGCAATGGAAAAACTGGGGTACCGCCCCAATGCCAATGCACGAGCACTCGTTAGCAAGTCCTCTAACGCGATAGGCGTATTGGTCAATGATATGTCGGCGCCATTTTTCGGCTCGATGATCAAAGCTATAGACACGATTGCAAGTGAGCAAGAAAAACAGCTGCTGGTGGGCAGTGGTTACCATGACGCCACGAAAGAGCGCAATGCCATCAACCTTCTAATCAACAGTCGCTGTGAATCATTAGTCGTGCACAGTAAAGGTATGTCTGATGAAGAGCTTACTAAGCTTTCTGAAGAGATCCCCGGTATGGTCATCATCAATCGAGTTGTGGATAATATTGCGCCACGATGTATCGCGCTAGATAATCGTCAAGGCTCTTACATCGCTACTGAGCACCTTATTCGTAACGGCCACAAACATATTGGTTACCTTTGTTCGAGCCATGATATTGATGACGCTCGCGACCGTCTTGAAGGCTATCTCGATGCCCTGCGAGACAATGATATTGAACCACGTGAAGAGTACATTCAATACGGTGAACCCGATGAAACCGGTGGCGAACAAGCCATGGTCGACCTAATGACCAGAAATACACCGATCACAGCCGTCGCGACTTATAACGACTCTATGGCTGCGGGATGTATGACACTACTTCAAGAAAATGGGGTTCGCATCCCTGAAGATATGTCAGTGATAGGTTTCGATGACGGCCATATTGCACGCTATATCTACCCGCGTTTAACGACCATTCGCTACCCTATCCAAGTGATGGCGGACGAGGCAGTGAAACTGTCACTACAGCTCGTAAACAAAGAACAGACACAACTGAAAGAACACAAGTTGTTTATGCCCATACTGGTAAAACGTTCTTCTGTTAGTACAGCCACTATAAAGGACTAAGGAGGCGCGCTCCGCTCCCTTAAAAACGGTAATATGCTCAACTACATATCAAGAAAAGCCCCATGGCTACTCATTGCATTCTGCTTTCTAGGATTTCTTGTTCCTGGCATCTCAATGCATGTATTTAAGATATTGCCGTTTGTTTTGTTCTTTTTAATGTTCTTCACCTTGGTCGGACTCGACCAAAAAGCCCTACTCAAATCCTTAGTTCGCCCGAAAGGCTGGCTTTATGCGGTACTACATACCTTCGGCATGATTGCGCTCTGCGGGGCAGTGATAATGACATTCGGCTTAAATCAGGACCACGCCTTAGCCATGTTAGGAGTGGCAGCTACTGGCTCTCTGTTTGCAACACCAGCGATTGTGCGCTCGATTGGCTTGGATTACTTTTCAGCCATGACATATACCATCACATCAACGCTACTGAAGCCTGTGGCGCTATACGCGACGTTATGGTGGGCTTACAACGATCACTTTGAGTTAGATATGCAAGCCTACCTATTTAAGTTGATCGTTTACATCGTTGGCCCTATTGCACTCTCTTTCGTGATCCACGCCTGTTTTGATCTTACCAAGATCAAAAAGGCGCATGCTGAACTGGCTAAGTACAACATCATGCTGGTGTTTCTTTTCCCGCTCGGCCTAATGGGCGACTTTCGTCAATTGTGGGATGCAAGCCCAGAGCACGCACTTCACCTTTTCTTACTGGGTTTTGTTCTATGCCTGAGCTTTTTTGTGACCGCTTACTTGATATTCAAATTTACCGATCGCGATGAAGCGATGATTGCCGCTATCACATCGGGAAACCGCAATGTGTTACTCACTTACACCATTGCAGGCGCTTATCTCGGACCACTATTCTTGCCCCTAGTCGGCGCTCTGCAACTGCCCATTTACTTGCAACCCTTGTTAATCAAGCGTTTGATGAAGTAAACGGCACAGCAAATCGTTAAAAGAACAGGATCTAATGAGCAATATAACCCTCATTGCACTTGAGAGTTAATACCTCGACCAGTATAGGAAGAGCGAGAAAAATGCTTCTAGAGAACATCACGTAGGTTCTTGCGCTCTTCGATCTCTTCCTGCTCGGGTATGGTCCCGGATAGTGTAATTGATTTAGGCGCGGCTTTAATTCGAGTCGTCGTTCTAACACCTTTGCTGCTCGCGCGCGCTTTCGGGTTGTATAGCTCAGGATTTATAGTCAGGCTTTGGCGTACTTCAACCGCAAACTCTTGATTCTCGTTTTCTGGTAGATAGTTACTTTTCAGGTACTTAATCGACATTAGGTCTTTGCTGCGTTTCAACGTAAATAAACACTTGGTCAAACGCATTACCGATGTAAGCCCTGCTCCAGACGCCATGGTTATTTCTTGATTGCCACGAATTTCATCTTTGTTTACGTGGTGTACTAGCAATAGGCTTGCACCTGAGTCATTGGCTAGCGACTGAAACACATTCTTAATCAATCTGTCGTGCTTCACTTCCTCACATCGCCCGATTGCTTCAGTTACGGTATCAATGATCACTAGATCAAATTGAGAAAATGTTTCTGTAAGTTGAGCCAAGTATTGTTGATGCTCTATTTGCTCTTGATGTGAACAATCAGGCGGTATGACGATAGGCTCAATATCGGTCATGAAGTGCAAGTTGTTCTTCAGTTCAGAGCGAATTGTAGGAGTACAACTGGCTAGCTTATCTTTCATTCTAGTTTGAATAACACCCGCCCCATCCTCCGAGCTCAGGACCAGTGTTTTAGCGGGCCTATCGGCTGCACTCATACCCAATAGGGTCATCGAAGAGGCATGTTCCATAGCGATACACAGTGCTAAGTGAGATTTACCGACATTAGGAGCTGCTATCAACATCCCCACATGACCTTTGAGTAAACCTTTTAAGCTAAAGCTCATTTCTTGACTTGCACGTGACGACATCAGCGTATCAAGAGATTGAGTTATCATGATTCACTTTCTCCGATATAGAAAATCTGAATACCATTTCCGACGTCTCGAAATTGAAGACTAAAGTCTTTCTCAATTTGTACTGCATTCGCTAACAGATCTTTTCTAAGATCACTACGAAAGCTGTGGCTAACTTTCGAAGCTATAGACTGGATATAGCTATCAAGCGCCCATTCAAACTTCTTGTTATGAAGAAACTCTGCTTTATGTGTAGTTATGTACTTCAAAAATGAGCGTACAGATGGCTTGCTGTAGTTCGTCATTTTGTGCTGTTCGAGACGATAATAGTAACCATGATCACGAATGGCTTGTAGTAAGCGCATATCAGGAACCAAAAATACGTGGTTGGTTAAATTCTTAGTTGTTTTACGACCAGTCTTAAATTTGCTGCGATCACAATAGAATCGATAATCTTGTACAAACTCTAGTGGTTTTTTACCAACGACATTTTGATCATCATCGAGTTCATTGATCACAAGATGTGCGGTTGCCAATTGAGTAATTCTACGCTCAATTTGATCATAGTTAGCTCGTGTTGTTGCCATTCCCATTCTCGTTGCCAATTCATACATACTCATTGAAAGAACGGTTGCATCTCGATCAATAAATGAATCAAAGCCATCTTCTTGTGTATCCGAAACATCACCATCGGTAATTGTTTGGTATACCTGCGACCAAGTCAGGCGCGCACCTGCTTCATAGGAAGAATCATCTAATTGGATCGTTTGCGCGTAAGCCAACATAGTTTCTAAGATATCGCGGTGAGGTTGCAGTAAATAGTCAACATGAAGATCAACTCTAAAATTTTTGCCGTAGCTGTTGATATTCACGCTTTCTAATGGATAGTTAAGATCCGTACCACCATTTTGTGCAATCTTAACCAACTTGGACTGCATAGTTGACGTTAATCGAGATGCAGGATGAAAAATCGTTGCTCTAGAAAACAAGATGGATGAGATGAATCGATTCTTTCGATCTTCTTCATTAATAACGGTTAAGCTGGATGATGAAGTCATGATCATTACCTATGGATACGATAGTGATAGTCTAACAGAGATCTTCGATTAACTCATTAACTTCGGTAAATATCCATACCATATCGGTAAATGTTGATAGTGGATCACAATAAACCCCTATAAATATCGGTAGATGTTTAGTTGTTTCGGTAAATGTCTACTTGTAGTTAATTGATCTTTGTTTACCGATCTATCCCCCTAGGAACCTTATTGTGATTATTTTGTGTACTTGGATCGCTTTAAGATCATTAGGTTTTATTAAATCAGGAGCTTACTTCATTCTAGATCGGTTAATGTTGATATTAAAACAGATGGGATCGGTAAATGTTTATATGTTAGATCGTCTAATGTCATTAGAATTTCGGTAAATATCTATATCTAATCGGCAAATATCTACGCTTTATCGGCAAATGTTATTACTTAAAGCACTCTACTAAGAAACTAGAACCTTTAGGATCTAGTTTTAAAAACTACCAACTTCACTTAGGTTCTGTTGGTGACTCAAAACCTCATCACAAAACTCAAGAGAGTTTTGCAATGAGCTGTTGAGTTTACAAACAAATTTTAACTATTTAACACTCTTTTTGTACGTTATTTGTTCTTGTGAAGGTGGGGGGTAATTTATTGCTTTGAACTAAATTAAGTTCAAAGCAATAGATCGCCAAATGTCATTATTTCTAGCTCTTAGATATAAACATTTAACGAAATCGGTTTGATCTAAACAATGAGTTAAAGTGGTACATGATGTGTTGATCTTAAAGTTGAGATCACAATAGTATGTAACGAGCAGTCATTGATTGATCAAAAAAGTAAGTAATCTAATACATCAATTGTTGTCAATGTTCAGCCTGAACATTGACCAATTATTGGTGATGTTTTACTCATCATTATGTTCATAAAAAGATATTCTTATTACGCTTTAGATTATTCTGATTGTCATAGCAGTTAAGGTTTAATCGATTTTCTTTTTTTGCTATTTGCAACTGAATTAAAAGATCGTTTTTTTAATTTTGTTACTCCTATTGTTCTACATGATATTAAGTTACACCGTAACACTCTAGCTATGTTGAGATATTGGTTATTCAGTGATTGAAATTGAATTTAACGTTCACTGTGCAAGTTGACACTGAAACTACTTCAGTTAGTCGAATTTTTGATTATTATAAAAATAATTTTCAATAATTATCAGTAACTTATAGATAATCTAATTAGGTTACCAAAAGTATACTAATTGAACTTTGTTTTTAGGTTACCATAATAAACCACTATCGGATGGGAAGTTCCCTCCCCTATTCAATTTAAGATAGTGAAAGGTAAAGACAATGATTAATGTACTGATTATTAACGCACACGAAGTTTCTCCTTATTCCCCAGGTCGTTTGAATGCGACTTTGGTTGATAAAGCTCAAACACTTTTACAGAGCAAAGGTTATGAAGTTCGTACTGTTTCTATGCAAGATGAAATAGATGTTGAAGAGCAACTTGAACATTTTGCATGGGCAAATAGAGTGATCATTCAGTCTCCCGTCAATTGGATGTCTGTACCGTGGTCATTTAAAAAGTATATGGATGATGTGTTTACTTCTGGTATGGGCGGTGCCCTTTGTGCATTTGATGGTCGAAGTGAAAGTGACCCTAAGAAAAACTACGGCACAGGTGGAACTCAAACCGGAACAAAGTACATGCTATCACTGACATTTAATGCTCCTGAAGAATCGTTTGATGATGACAATGAATATCTGTTCCAAGGTAAAAGCGTTGATGATTTAATGTTCCACATGCATGCAAATTTTCGTTTTTTTGGTATGACTTCTATTCCAACTTTTTCTTGCTTCGATGTCATGAAAAATGCGGATATTGAGCGTGATTTTGAACGCTTTGAAGCTCATCTTCAGGAGCATTTTTAAGTTTATATAGGTTGGATTTAAGGCTTTCATTATCAGCGTGGGCAGACCTAAAATCAGTTGCATTCGTTTCCAATGTAGGTACTACCGAACAAGCGTGCAGTATCGACTTGCTGTATACTAAGTTCAGTTAATGTGGAAGTTTATCGGGGTATTCATTATGCAAAGTTCCATTACTATAGATACGAAAGGTCGTAAAACGGTTGCGAATGTCTGCACTGAACCTTGTGCTATAGAAAAAGGTATGCGTTTAATTGGCGGTAAATGGAAAGGCTCCATTATCTATCACTTGAAAGATGGTCCCGTCCGTTTTAATGACTTAGCGAGAATGCTGGGTGGCGCGAGTAAAAAGATGATCGACCAACGATTAAAAGAGCTTGAATCTGAAGGCATGATTATTCGTAAAGTTATTAGCGATCGTCCAATTGCTGTGAGTTATGAACTGACTGAGTTTGGTTCAACAGCGTTGGGTATCCTTGAAGAATTACGGGTGTGGTCGGAAGATCACAACATACAACTTAAATAAATTTAATGTTACGTTAGATAAATAAAAGCCAGCTTAAGTTTCACTTAGCTGGCTTTTTACTTCTGTTTTAGGTTAGTAATCTAGTGTGCCGCGAATTGGGTAATGGTTATTAGGATCTCTTATCCAAGCTAATCCGCGTGTTAACGCCCCAAGTTCTGGACGTACGAAAGGGTTGTTTGAAATATCAACGACGTGTAACTCCCCTTTTTCATTAACGACGAACAATCCCGGTTCTGCAAAGTTATGATCGGTTTCTTGCTCTGAACGTGGAAGAGAAATGTAGACGCCGAGTATTTTCATTTGTTCTTCGGTGAGTCCGTACGCAATGGGAAAAGAGATATCGAGTTTCTCTAATTGTTCTTCTACCTGATGTTTTGCGTCTGCTGAGACTGCAAGAATATCGACACCAGCATCATTGAAGGCCTGTTTATAGCTTTCAATCTCATTGAGGTATTTTGTACACAATGGACAGTGCTTGCCCCTGTAAACGAATACCGCTTGCCATGTCATCCCTGATTTTGGCTCACCTAAGGTGACATTTGTTCCGTCGAGCAATTTTGCATTAATCGTAGGAAATGAATCCCCGGCCTTGAGTTTATTTGAGTGTCCCATCTGGTTCCCTTTTTTTCGAAATTGGATTCTTAAACCACTTCAAATATAGAAGTGATTCCCTTTAGTGACAAGCAGTTACCATTTAGTAACCTACCCTATCTATCACTCCTATGATGAGTTTTTTTGTCAATGTTCAGCCTGAACATAAGGCAATGTTGCTTGCCCTCAAATCTTGTTAGTCTGCCCTACTCTACTGGTTACCGGAGTTAAAGGTTTAAGTACAGGAGTAGATTGTGAACATTTAACCTATTATCAAGGCTAAAGAGTAAGCGCAGATTCTATAATGTAACTTCCAGTGTACTTGGCTACTGGAAGGTAGATTCGTGGCTTGAGATGTTGTCAATGTTCAGCCTGAACATTGACACATTTGATTGTCGTTTTTGTACAAATTGTTTTTGTAATAGATGTTGCTCGCTAGGCCACATCAAACCAATAAATAATGTTATATGCTTTTCAATAAGTAGAACCAAACATTAGTCTTTAAGGTCTCTCATGTTTACAAGCTTGGCGACACCAGAATTACCTGAAGAGCTGTACTTATCTGATACGGTAAGACAGGGAGAAAAACGAGTCGCAGAATTTCTCAATATTCCGATGTATGATTTGATGGAGCGAGCTGGAGAGTCAGTATTTTCTGTCATTCAGCAAAGGTATGAGCATTGTCGCCGTATTTTGGTGGTTACTGGAACGGGTAACAATGGCGGTGATGGTTATGTTGTTGCAAGGCTAGCATTGATGTCGGGATACAAGGTGACCTTATGGCAAGTTGGCTCACCTCAAAAGATAAGTGGAGATGCGAAGTCTGCAGAGCAACTCTTTCTATCTGCTGGCGGCAAAGTGCATGAACCAAGCTTTGAAGTAGACGATAGTGTCGACCTCATTGTTGATGGAATTTTGGGGACAGGGCTCAGTGGCAAACTCAGGGGGGCCGCCGAGTCAGTCATCATCACATTAAACAAGTCTAGCTGCCCTATCATCTCAATCGATGTTCCATCGGGGCTAGATAGCGATACCGGTAGACAGCTTGGAACGACGGTTAAGGCAAATGCGACTGTCACCTTTATTGCCATCAAAAGAGGCTTAGTTACTGCTCAAGCTCGAAGTCATGTCGGTGAGTTGCTGTTTGCAGGGCTAAGCATAGATAGAGCTTTTATTGATCATAATACACCAAATGCTTTGCTCACGAGTGCAAGGTGGCTAGATAACATGAAAGTCAGAGCTCAAGACTCACATAAAGGTAGTCACGGGCGTTTGTTGATTGTTGGCGGTGGAGACGGCATGAGCGGTGCAGCGTATCTCGCCGCTGCAGCTTCGTTGCGTTCCGGGGCGGGGTTGCTGGCCTCTATTGTCCATCAGTCTAGCTGCCTCCCTATGCGTTCTTTACTGCCTGAAGCTATGGTGTCAGATGTCGAGCAATTGTCTGAAAGACTAGAGTGGTGCACGAGTATCTGTGTGGGTGTCGGTTTAAGTAGACTCGATTGGGGTAAAAATGCTTATGAAGCGGTTATGAGTCGAGCTTATGATATGCCTAAAGTGATAGATGCGGATGGCCTCTATTGGTTAGCGCAAGATGACTTAGATACTCGTCCGGTAGAGAATACAGTTATCACGCCTCATCCTGGTGAAGCGGCAATGTTGCTCAATTGCAGTGTCAAAGAAGTTGAAGCCGATCGCTATCTCTCTGTTAAAAAGCTATGTCAAAAATATCAATGTGTAACTGTACTTAAAGGGGCAGGAACCTTAATTAGCGATGGTCACAAGACGGTAGTATGTCACGCAGGTAATGCTGGGATGGCAACTGGTGGGATGGGGGATGTACTTGCTGGCATCATCTCTTCATTCCTAGCACAAGGGTATCAAACTATTGAGGCTGCAATACTAGGTAGCGTCATTCACAGTATGGCTGCTGATCACAATGCCAATACGGATGGGCAGGTCGGTATGATGGCATCCGACGTATTGGGCTCTGTTCGTCATATCATTAATCGTCTAGATGACTAATCTGGAACTGCGATTATGTCCCTTTTTTGTCAATGTTCAGCCTGAACATTGACAACATAAAACCGCAATTCAATGTAGAACGTCGCGTCTAAGTTAGCGCTACGTTCTGCCGATGCCTCTATCCTTACATCGAATCAAGCCTTTTGATTTCTTTATATCTGGTGTGAAGCTAGGGGAGTTAAGCTCCCAAGTAAAAGATGTCGCTTTCTCTGAAAGCGCCCAGAGTCTTTCCGCCGCTTCTTCATCTAGGGCGATTGTTTGGCACGTATAGGTTCCTAGCGACCAAGGTTTTATATTTTTGTGACACTGCAATTCGATAGTTGCCACCTTTATTCGGACCACTATGAATGACTTGCTGCAATCTCTGCTATGTAAAAATGAGGAACAGTCGCAGTGATAATTCTTTTCAGTGACGTTGTCACCTTTGTGGTTAAGGAGAATCAACAATCAAGTTGACCGAGTCTGTTGGAGGCCAATATGAATCTATAGCGCTCAACATTGATGCGTTTTTTTGGTTCAACAAGTATTGAGAGAGGTTGAAAGTCCATTCATCTGATCGAGATACTCTGTTCATTTGGTTATACCTATCCGAATGAGCGCCATATCTAGTGGCACTTCTTACATCTTAGAAACCTATAAAATAGGATGTTCAGCCTGAACATTGACAGCGTTTAGATCTCTGTTTCTAATTAAATATTGAATACATTACCTTTACTTATCGGTATGTTGGCTAAGAAATGGAGTTACATTAAGCGCTAATATGTACCTACGTACCCGTATTAGCAGAAATAGGTCTACTCTTAATAGTATAAGTCACTAAGATTAATGCTATCAAAGAGTTATAAATGGACCCATTGACGCAAGGGATGCTGGGCGCAGCGTTGACACTGTCAGTAAGTAAGAGGGAGCACTTGAGAGCTGCAGCGGTTTTGGGCGGGCTCTCTGGTATGGCACCCGACTTGGATGTTCTCATCCGCTCGAGCCAAGATCCATTATTGTTTCTGGAATATCATCGCCAGTTTACTCACTCCTTATTGTTCATTCCTTTTGGCAGCTTGCTTTGTGCGTTAGTTTTCTATTTCATTTTTTCAAAACGGTGCGATCTCTCTTTCCAGCGGACATGGTTCTATTGTGCGCTGGGGTACGGTACTCACGGCGTGTTAGATACTTGTACCAGTTACGGAACGCAGCTGTTCTGGCCGATATCCGATGAACGAGTTGCCTTTAACATTATCTCTGTTATAGACCCGGTTTTTACACTACCACTATTGGTACTGGTTATTTTTGCTTTCTGGCAGTACAGATCTAAGCCAGCTCTGGTAGCGATGAGCTGGACGTCTGTCTATTTGATTATTGGTGGAATACAGAAAGATAGAGCGGAAACCGCTGGTTTGGAACTAGCCAAAGAGCGTCAACATACTCCTGTTGTACTAGAAGTAAAACCAACTCTAGCTAATCTTCTTGTTTGGAAAGTTGTTTATGAAGTGAATCAAACCTATTTTGTGGATGCGATTAGGGTAGGGGTTAACACGAAAGCTTATTCGGGTGATTCTATTGCAAAGCTAGACGTTGCAACAGACTTACAGTGGGTGGTGCAAGACAGTCAGCAGATGATAGATGTTGAGCGGTTTTCTCGCTTTTCAAATGGCTACCTCGCATTAGACCCTGACAACCAGCATCGAATTATCGATGTGCGATATTCAATGGTACCGAATCAAATCGATGCACTCTGGAGCATTGAGTTGTCTCAATCTGCTAATATCAGTGACCATGTAAAATACTTGGTAGACAGAGAGAGCACTCCTGCATCGATAAAAACCTTTACCAGAATGCTATTAGGGCGAGATTAAAGAGCCGATATGAGCCAGGCTCAATGACGGCTATTCCGGTACAGGATTAACAGCTGACCATGATGATGGTTCGCCATCTGTGGTTAGTGGAAACACACTTTTGTCTGGCTTAGCATAGCTTAAGCGGTTGATACGTTGAGTTCTGTGGTAACTGTCTAGCCCTGAGATCGTGACTGTGCCTAATGCGTCGAGGTCGAGAAAGCCATCATGCATGATCGCCATTCTTGGAACGTGAATGGTGTTGACCTCTCCAACAAGCATTACCGTGTCATTGCTTTTAATGTCAATACGTTCCTTCAGAGCTAAGGCGATCTTCAAACGGCTCTCTAGAACAAACGGGGCAGGGCAGTTGCCGTCGTAATAAGGCGTGAGTCCTACCTCATTAAACTCTGAAATTGATTTTGAGTATCGAGCCGATGTTTGATGTGCTTTTTGGAAAATCTTGTCGTTGACGCTGTTCACTGTGAACGACTTGGTCTCAATGATGTTTTGAAGCGTGTGTCTTGGCGTTTTACACGGGCGAACAACAAAGCCCAGTAAAGGAGGATGTGAACCCAAGTGAACGACAGAACTAACAATTGCAAGGTTCTCTTGTCCCTGTTGGTCTCTAGTCCCTATAAGATTCGCGCTTTTGAATCCCGATATCGAGTTGACCAATCGAGTACGAAAACGCTTTTCCATTGTTTGAATATCTTCGTGTGAAAAAGTTAGCTCTCTCATGTGTCTATCCGTAGTCTCAATGTCTTTGGTGAAGGCCTTATTTAAAAATATAGTTACGTCAAAGGTTTGTTCTGCGATCAACTGGTTGCGCGTTTATTGGTTTGACGTACATGTCTATCTAAAATTCGCGCTCCTTCATTTTTAACATCAATGCGTTTTTTCCACGACCACAGTCGTTCTCTCGCTTCGCGTGCTCTCTCGTTCAGATCGAAAATTGGGCCTAGGTATGGAGAATCTTGTTCCAACTGATACATCGCGGCTTCCATTGACGTCATCTTCCACGGTTCGAATATCAACGGCGTAGGAACTTGTTCTAACTCAGGCACCCACTTTTTGACAAACTCACCCTCTGAGTCATGTTCTTGTGCTTGCTTGATAGGGTTGTATATGCGGATGGTATTAATGCCGGTCACACCAGCTTGCATCTGGAACTGGGAATAGTGAATACCAGGCTCAAAGTCGAGAAATAACTGGGCTAGGTGAGTCACGCCTTCGCGCCAATCCATGCTCATGTGATGGGTGAGAAAACTAACCAGCATAGCCCTCATTCTGAAATTGATGTATCCGGTGTGATGTAAGCAGCGCATGCAGGCGTCGACCAAAGGGAAGCCAGTACTACCGGTTTTCCAAGCCAAAAGGTGTTTCTGATCTGTCGAGCAGGACTGCGAGAGCAAGCCCTCGTAGGCAGTATTGGTGCAACGAAACTCCATCTCACACTCTGATTCGAATTTTTGGATGAAATGACAATGCCAATGGAGCCGAGATGATAGGGCGATTAAGCTACGACGAAAGCCCGGCACGTTCCAATGTTGCAATAGCTCTTGGTAGACCTCACGAAGCGAGATGTTGCCCCACGCAAGATAGGGAGACAAGCGCGTGCAAGCATTTCTCGATGTGATTGGGCTAGAAAGGCTGCGATAGTAGTCTTTACCTCTGCGGTTAAAGAAGTCGTGAAGAGTTAGCCATGCAAGCTTACTTCCGCCTGTTTGCATACCACGACTTAAATTCGTCCATGATTTGGGAGGGATGAACGCATGGTCAGCTTGTTTAGAGTCTAAAGTATGTAAGTGTTCACTACACAGTTGAGGCTTTAAAATTTCAGAATGCATGACCAAAGACCAGTTTTTATCCCAATCCTCTCGGTTTGCTAATCCGCGCAAGATGGCCCCCTGCTGAGACTCTTGCCAAGCGATACTTTGGGCATCGAACCATCCCTTGAGCAAGCGATCGCGCTCGAAAGTACAATTCAAGCCGATCTCTTGATGGGAATAGACGGTGTCTATGTGGTATCTAGATTGTATCTCTTGGAAGCACTCTAACGCCTCTCCCTGCATTACAGAGACTTGATGTCCGTGATGAGCTAGCGTTTCGTTCATGCACTCAAGAGACTGCCACACAAATCGCCAATGCCGCTCTGAGTAGTGAGGGTTGTTGAGCAGTGATGGCTCAAATATGTAGAGCAAAATTGTCGGTCGCTCAGACGATAGTGCATTGAATAGAGGAGTATGGTCGGTGAGTCGAAGGTCGCGTTTAAACCATACTATGTTGACTGTTTGCATGTGGTTTCTCGTTTTTTAAACCACTACGTATTAGCAAACAAAATGTCTCAATTTTTATCAAAAAGTAACGAATATAGCCGGTGATACGGAGTGAGTGAGGATAAGTCGTCAAACTTTTTGAATGTCCAAAGCTAGCGCAATAGCTAAACTCAACCAAAACCAACAACGGCTAGGTGCTTAATTAAACAGCTCGTTTGGGTAAGGTTAGCTCATACTCTACGGCATCTCTAACTTCAGCGTGTAATTCAGTATAATTAGCAATGTTTTTCACTTTAGTGAAACCATTTCGTTCAAGTACTTTTTGTGAACCTTCGTTACCACGAAGAACTATCGCTCTCAAAGTATTCAGCTGCGTTTCTGAAACTAAGTAGTCGACCAGCTTACCGACCGCCTGTGACGCAATACCTTTTGAAGTAAATTGTTTCCCTATGCGATAGCCTAACTCACCTGAGTATGTATTTGATTCTATTCGGTGAATATTGATTCTGCCGCAAATTTCTTGAGAGTTACTGCGAATAAGCATTGGATACATTTCACCATTAGCATACTGTGACAGAAACTCTGAAATATGATTTCTTACCCCTCGTGATGTATAAAACTGATCATCTCGAGATGGAACGTGTTGCTCAAACCAACAACGATTATCTAATTCAAACGCTAGCAGTGCATCAGCATCTTCTAGAGAAATCAATTCAACTGATATATCCATTTAAGTTACCCTGACATTGTGTAAAGTTGTGCGTCACGCAGTATTGAAATATCCGCATAGTAGTTCATTTGTTTCAACTTATGTGAACTTAAAATACCGCGCGTGCAGATTCATTCGTAAGTGATTTTTAATAATATGTCGCTCACGGGATAAGTTTAATTTCTACCGTGTACTTCCACACGACAGCCTTATCTTCTATCAACTCATAACTCGCACTTTGGCCTTCTGAACTGAGAACAAATATTGGCATGTCCATTTGATAGTCAGTCTCTTCGTCGCTACATGACATCACTGCTTCAAGTTGTACGCTGTTTTCACTTTGTTGTGTCAACTTTCCCTTATAAGTACAACCATCGACGTGACTGGTTCCACTTTGGCCATTAGTCGAGACTTTAAATGTAGGAAAAACGAGTTTTGACTCTGGCTCTGTTACTGTCGCGAGTACTTCGTAATGAGCAGCTGCAAACGCAGTGCTATGAATTACTAACATAAATAAACATAGAATTTTTGACTTCATAGATTCTCTTTTTCTTCATACTGCGTTCTAACGTCTTGTACGGAGATTATCGCATTTTTGTTGTTGATGACTTATTGTTTTGTGCGAGCGCATCACATTCAAGGTGAAAACCTTACTCCTAAGATGAACTCAATGCCAATAGTGAACGTAGCAGTCTTTTTTTTATAGCGGTATTGATGAATGGCATTGAGTAAAGAGAGTGAGTCGCGGATTATCGAGATGGCTTGGGAAGACCGGACTCCGTTTGAAGCTATAGAGTTGCAATTTGGGTTGAGTGAATCGGAAGTGATTCGATTTATGCGAAAACAACTTAAACCAGGAAGCTTTAAGCTTTGGCGAGCGAGGGTTTCAGGTCGTAAGACCAAGCATACTAAGTTTCGTAGCCCTGAAGTCACGCGAGGTTATTGCTCGACGCAATATAAGCATCGCTAGGCGAAAGGCTAAAATGCAAAAGGCTGAAACTTATATTGGAAATATAGGTTTCAGCCTTTTTTGAACTAAATAAAGTGGGACTAGTTTTAACTATTTCGTTAGCTAGTCTTGCGTTGCTTTATCCAGTACCGCTTGTATCGCTTCGTCGAGTTCCGATTGCAGCTCTTTAGATAAGCGGCCAAACTCGTAAGAGAAATTACGACCTTTAACTTTCTTACGCGCAAACATTCCTTTACTAGTAAATTCAGCAAGTTGAGTGACTTCAGCTTTGTCGGTTGCTTTTTTAGATTCGGCTATTTTCAACTCTGACTTGATTAAAGAGAGTAAGGCTTCTTTGTTCTCGTCATTGCAATGTTCAACCTGAACATTGACAGCTTTTTTTCCCAGTTTTTGGATAAACGCTGTTAAGCCTTTACTGTCTTCTTGGTATGTCTTCATCACTTTTCCAAGTAGTGCATAATCTGTATGTGATAGTGCATTGACTACTGGGAACAAGGCGATGATTCGTTGGTCGATGCTCGCCGCTTTCAGTGCTTTACTTACCGCTGGTCGGCTGATGCCAATCATCGCAGCAACGTCTTCTTGAGTGTAGTTGCCACTGTTCATGATTGTTTGGCATTGAAGACCAATTTCACGTTGGTTGTGCTCTTTCGCTGTTTGTAACTGCTTTGCTAATGCCTTAGCATCGGAAGTCGAAATCTCATCTTGAGTGACAAGAATTCGGAACTCTTTTACACGCCCTTTATGAAGTAAGAACCAAGCACGACGTCGAGAACCATCGAGTACATCAATTTGACCATCGACTTCACGGCCAACGGCTGGATAAAATTGCTGGAACTCTAGAGAATTCAGATCTTCTAGAGACTCTTTAGTAAGTAGACTTTGGTCGCGACCATTTACGTCGAAAGTTACGTAGGTGTCTGCTTTTACTTGTTCGAATGACAGTGTCACTTCATTGAACGTTGCTGTTTTACCAGAAGCCAGTTTCCAAATCATTTGTTGGCCAACAGATTCAATACCGAATTTTTCTTGAAGAAAGTCAGCTGCTTTTTGCCCTGACTTTTCAAGCTCTTTCGTTAGTTGGCTAGTCAGCGTGTCTACTGTTGCTTTTGCTGCTGACTGTTGTGCTGCAATTGAACCGGGTGTATTTCCTAGAGGGCTACCGCCACGTTTCTTAGCCATTAGCTATTCTCCTGTTCACGCCACACGTTCAGAATATCGCGGAGGATCTGGCTTGTGACTTCGTAGCTGTTTTGTTGAGCGCTTTGGAAAGTCGCTTTACTTTTTGGGTACTCACTTTTCGACATATCAAAGACTGTCGAAAGAAGAGAAGACGCCTGACGAACCGCTTCGCTGTGTTTGAACTCTTTCGAGTATAGATACGGCGAGAATTGGTCGTAAAGGCTATTCATTAAGTCGGTTGTTGTTGAGCTATCACGATGATTTGTAAGTAAAATCTTCATGAAGTCGTAACCTTGATGGTTGGCGTTCTCTAGCAGTGCCCAAACTTGTGGGATGTAGCTAAAGTACGAACATGTCGCATCGATATCGTTTTCAGTAATAGACAAAGGGAACACTACATTGGTCGCGGCGTAGTATGCGTTAAACGTCGCATAGCCAAGTGATGGCGGTGTATCGATGATGATGATATCGAACTCGTCTTCAACGCTTTTGATTATGTCGTGTAGCAATGAGTATGGTGACGCCAGCGCTTGACTGAACACTCGCTCGTGGAACCAACCTTCCATAGCGCGGTCGCTTTGCGCTGCAGGCAGAATACGCAAGTTAGGGATGGTGGTTTCTAAGAATGCTTCGGATACGGCTTGCTCAAATGTCTCACCTTCGTCTAAATCAAAAGTGCGCATCATAAGATCGCCAACAGAAAGGTAACCTTCTTGTTCCGCTTCTGGTGCGTAGTACATAGAAAGTGTTGCTTGGCCATCCATGTCGATTAGGCCAACGCGATACTCTTGGTGGAACTCGGTTGCTAAACCAGAAGCAATAGTTGCAGCTGATACGGTTTTACCCACACCACCTTTTTGGTTTTGGATAACCATAACTTGCGCTTTTTGCTTATCGCTGCGGATAAATTTCGCATCTTTACGTAGGTTTTCTGGCAGTAGATCGCGCACTTTGTACATTTCTGAGATGTCGATAGACCATTGTGAGTCTTCATGGCGACGTGGATCAATCCCAGCAGAAGTTACGTAGCGATCGAGTGTTTTCGCATCAATACCTAAATAGGTTGATGCTTCTGCTCGTGTAAAGTTACGCAGTTCTTTACGGTGGTTGGCGAGTAAGCGTTGATTACGACGCTGAATGTAGGCGTCTGCTCCAGCTTTTAGCTGTTGAAACGTAGTCGTGGTGTTTTGGGTATCCATTTCTGCCTCCATCTAGGGATAAGAAAGAGTATATACCTCAATTTTAAAGGTGGGTAGTAAAAACTGATGGAATTGTATTTTATGAATGGTCGATTGCGCGAGATGTGACCTGTCTCGCGCAAATAATGAACAATTTTACAAGTTCTAAGGTTAAATTGTCCTTTTTCTTCTACTTACATTGAATAGTTCAAGCCCACCCAGAAAGAACGTCCAATCTGGTAATTTGATTCGCTGCCGTTAACTTCATCGAATAGGTTCTTGATTCGTAGGTCAATTGACGCATTGTGTTGCTTATATTTTAGGAAGCGATACGTTGCGTTTAGATCGACAGTGGTTTTTGCTTTCTGTTCTTCAACATCATAAATGTCATATTTGCTACCGTCTGTGTCGGTGTAGTTCGCTTTCGTATCGGTAAGGTATTCATACTTACTGCGGTAGTAAAGTGTTGCGTTAGTCATTAATACATCATCAAACCACAGTGCTGACCATGACGCTGATGCTCTAAACGGAGCAGCATAGTTTTGACGAGCATCATGCTCATACATGTCAGCTTTGGTCATGATTTGACCGTTGTAATAGATAAGCTCGGCTTCATCACTCGGGTTAGCAGTATAGTCGACTAAGCCATTGTTTTTGGTTTCAGACCAAGTTACGTTGGCATTGAAGAAGTGCTTTTTGTAATTCCCCGACCATTCGATTGAGTAGCCGTAGTAATCGCTCTCTCCGTTATTTGTCATTTCGTAGTAGTCGTCACCATTCGCATCAGTTAGCTCTTCACTCTTCGCAAACTGTGATCGGTTTTGACGATAAACGGTTTTGAAGCGTGCATTACCGTCTAAGAAAGTAGGGATAGTAATCGCTAGTGTCAGTTCGTCACTGTATGGCGTGTCTAAGTCAGAGTCGCTGTAGCTATCAACAGCTGGTTGATTTGAACATTCGTACCAATCACCAGGAACTCCGCCCCAACGACCATCGCTGCTATCTTTCATGTCACGCTGGTAACAGGTGTGGGCAGGTGTTTGTTCTTTGATCGCATAGCCAATCATCTTGTTGGCATAGTAACGGTTTGCACCCACGGTTAGGTATGTTTCTTCAATAAATTCCCAGCTCGCAGTTAAACGCGGTGCAAGGTTATGGTTTTCCATAAAGTCATCGTATGAGTAGCGCGTACCAGCTCTCATCTCTACTGGACCAAATTGAGTCAGATACTCTGCCCAAAGTGCATGGCTGTACACACCGACATCGGCATCAAACGCATCGTATTTGGTATGTTTCCAGTTGGCCATATCTGGGGTACAAGACTTATCATTGGGATCGCAGATGAAATCATCGGCTGCAGATTTTTTTGCACTATAGTAGTAATACACATCTTCTGGTCGTGATTTACCAACATCGGTGTATTTTATTTCGCTACCGTAGCTTAATGTCCCTTGGTCTAGCATCGTTGAGAACGAAGTTGTCCAAGCGTAATCGGTCTGTAATTGCTCTAAGTCGCCAATGCCGCCATCGTTACAATTTGATGTTGTATTACACCAGTCTAAGAACTCTCCATCCATTTGGTATCGTTCGTTGTTAGACGTACGTGATGCATCGTTATGCAAGACAGAAAGTTTGGTGCTCCAATCTGTCGCTCCGGAAAAGCCAGTCGCACTCAAATAACCTTGAGTGCCTGACGAGTTGGTAACTATCAGGTCATTACGAGCGTCCGGTAAGTCGCGTTCACTTTCGTAAGGGCTATGGATGATCTGGCCTTCGAAGGTGAGATTGTCTCTATACTCATACACGCCTTTTAATATGAAGTTTTCAGAAGTGTCACCATTGTCGCCAGTAGTGCCACCGTATTCTTCGTCTTGTGTGTATTCGACTTCCGACGTACTTTTGCTGTATGCCGCAAGGACACTAAGCTTTTCTGTCAGAGGCAGATCAAAGCTAACGGTCGTTTGTTGTTTAGTGAATTCTGGAGGAGCAATTGCATCGTCATCAGGATCGTACTCGGTAGGCTTGTGGTATTCCACCATGCTGTCGTTTTGGAAGCTGGTGCTCAAGCTGAAGCCAAACTCTTTTCTAGGCTTACGAAGCTCATAGTTAACAACACCACCAATGAAATCACCATATTCAGCAGATATGTTGGAATCCATGATCTCAACAGAGCCAATCAAATCGGGTGTTACATAAAGGCTTTGGCTCGTTTGGCCGACGACATTATTCCAATCTAAGTAATTGGTTGTGCCGTCAAGTTTGGTTGGCTTAACGACATCATGAATTGACGTTGCCGATACGCCATCGATTTGAATGTTGTTGTCGTAGTAGTTACCGCCTGAAATCGAGAAGTTTTGCGGGCGAATAGACTGTATATTTTCTTGCGTGGCGTCGTCTAAACTGTTGTCCATCTGAACATATGGTGACGATTTCAGTAAATCGGTTGTATCCATACCACCTGATTTATTGTTCTGGACGCTGGTTTCACTCATTACCGATGTACCTGAATCGATCGGGTCATAGCTTTCATAAATAACATCAGAATTTACAGCGCTGTCGTTACTGCTGTTTCCATCCGATATTTCAATATCCCCAAGATCAACTGGCTCATTGGCACAGCTGATCGGGCTTCCCAAAGCTGACAAAATTGCCAGCGCAATAACATTTTTATTCATTTAGTCGATTCTTTTATTTTTATTTAAAGATTCAAATGATGACTTTTCAAGCCATTCCACTGCACATTTTTTGATACCGTTACCAGAGGTGGTTTGAATGGTATTGATAATCATTCAACAATCTTTCCCCAATAATCCATGTCTAAAATGCGTTTTAATCCAAGTTCATGTACAGAAATAGTCCGCTTTGGGTACTTATTGGCTATTTCCACTTACTTGGGAAGCATTATTGAACATATTCCCATAGTAAATTTATGGATGATTTCCATAAAAATCTTGGATGTGCGTCGCATAATATAGTAGTCTTGGAATCGTTTTCAATGCTAATGAGAAAATTATTGATAATCATTATCAGATCGTTTTCTTATTTTCATGACTTTTTATTCACCATGTTATCGTGTTGTTATTATTATGTTTATTAGTAGGTGTGTTTCTATTTGTGTCATTGCATCCAGTTTGGTATTGGCCAATGTAGGAGCCTTCGCAAAAGAAATTCAATGGAGTGAAAACCTCAATCACGGCTATTTGGACAACGGCTTTCAATATGTTTTTCATAACAGCCAAGACCCAGAAGACCCTTTTAACCTTCGTTTGATCGTCAACGCCGGCTCTGTTGATGATGAGCATCGAGGTATGGCTCATATTGTTGAGCACATGGTTTTTCGTGCGAATCGAGCACACAGTATTGATATGCACCGTATGTTCGACCAAATAGGTTGGAAAACTGGCACTCAGATCAACGCAATGACACGTCAAACTGAAACTCAGTACATGGTGAGAACGCGTCCTAATGACTCATTAGATGCCCCGCAATCTGTTAAATTACTGAGTGATCTAGCCTTTGGTGCAAAAATGAACGATCACGATTGGCAGCTTGAGCGTGGAGTCATATTTGAAGAAATGAGGAGAGGGGCTGGTGTTGCTGAGCGAGTCAATACCGCTAAGAAGGAGGTGGTTCGCAATGGTTCTCGCTACGTAGACCGTCCAACTATTGGAACTAAGGAAGATATCTTAGATGTAGAAATTGAAGATATTCGTGCTTTCTACGACAGATACTATGTGCCTGGCAATATGACGTTGGTAGCGAGTGGCTATTTTGATGATCGCCAACTCATTGAGGCAATCGAAAACACTTTTGGGTATGAAGACGCTGCTCCTGTACCAAATAGAGACTATGTGAAGCTTCCTCTCAAAGAAGGCTTAGTGATCGGTAAGGTTCAAGATCCAAAAGGCACAACCTCAGCTGTTGTTTATGGTTTCAGAAGTGCAATGGATCCAAGTATCACCGAGGCGGGTGCCTATCAGAGACTGCAAAATTACTTCATTAGAAAGCTAGTAAAGCCTTCTGTTCGTTCATCAAAATCTGAGTACGATGCGTCGATTTCATCTGTTCATATCTCTTTTAGCCAACCGACCAATGATCGATTGATTGCTGCGATGGCTGCTAAGACAAGCGATCATGCTTTAGGTCAGCAAGTTGTACTGACTGAAATCGAACGACTAAAGCAGAACGGAATCAATGAGTCAGCTCTGCAGGCCTTGAAAGAGAAGGCGAGAGCCTCTGTCCAAAGAAACCGACAAATCATTCCAAAGCGTGATTTTGCTAAATGGGAAGACAAACTCACGTCTGCAGTGATGCAAGAAAGTGTAGAAGAAGATTATGAAATTAAATCTGTACGTACGCTTAAGTGGATCGATGCTCTAACGGTTGAAGAGCTTAACGAACGTCTTAAGCAAATCCTTAGCGCACCAGACCAGTTCATGTTCTATCAGATCCCTGGTGGACAGCAGCGCACACTGCCTACGATTGAGGAAATTGGACAACTTTCAAAGCAAATTTCATCGCAACGATATGCGGCTATGAAGGTGATTCCTGCACCAAAAGTAAACTCGGGCCAACTCACTGAAAGCCTGAGGAAGGAGAAAGCAATACAGACAGTTGAGCTTGCTAAGCCTGTACTTCCTACTCCTCATGTAACAAGCAAGCATAAACACTTTTCACCAGCCATTGTTCAATGGAAATTGGCAAATGGTGATCAAGTTATTTGGTTAGATCGCAAAACGTCCGATGGTGAGCTCTACGTTAAGGCTTTATCTAAAGCCGGTTACTACAGCTCTACATATCAATCGTGGCTTTTACAAGCAGCTCAACAAGTTTGGCAACAAACGGATTTTAATATGATCTCTAACCAATCGTTGCAGCAATGGCAAGACCAGCACAATGCGACTTGGAGCTGGGCACAATCAGGCGGTCAATTAGACTTGTCTGCAAAAGTGGCAGCTCCAAACCTAGAGCCGTTAATGCGTGCGTATTGGATTACTCAAACAAGCTGGATGCTGAATGCGGAACAGTTTGAAGAAGCTAAAGAAGCCATCAACGATTCTGTTCATGTTATGTCCACATACGAAACCGAACGTGCGGCGTTGTGGGGAACACCAAAAGATGCTTCACCAATAAGCAGTGATATTGAAGCGCTAAACATGAACCGTTTTACGTCAGCTGTTGAGGCCCTAAATCAACAACCTGTGTCTCTATTTATTGTTGGGCAAACCACTGAAAAAGAAATTGAAACTTCGGTACTGCCATACTTGGCTGCGGTGCAACGTCAATCTAATTTTGAAACGCTTCAACCTGTATTGCCAAGTGGTCATCACACGCTACAACAAGCGGTTCATGAGGAAGATAAATCAACGGTCACAATTAAAAGTGAAACAGATATGGTTTGGACGCCTGAAGCGAGCTTCTTAGTCTCGACGCTGAATCCAATTGTACAAAAAGCGTTGAAGAACAAGCTACGTCACGAATTAGGAGGTGTGTACTCGATCCGCTTTGAGATGACGCTCAACAAAGATAATAAAGTGCGCTTGTCGACCGAATTTACAACAGCACCAGAGAAAGTCGACACGTTAGTGGCCGCCCACAATACCGTTTTAGAAAACCTCTCTGAGCAGTTGCCATTGGAAAACTATCCGCGTATTCAACGCGATATTGAGTTCGCAGAGTCCCTGAGGCTTTCTGACGCAAATACTTGGCTTCGCCGCTTGGCACTCAGTTACCAAAAGTATCAAGGCCCAGATTATTTACAGTCGATGCAGACATTACCGCAACAAGTGACTGAGCAGCACTTAACTGAGATTGTTGACCAAATTATCCCTCTTTCTAGACAAGCAATTTTGATTGGCACACCAGTGTCATCTGAAGGTATGTAATTCATGTTTCGTAGTTTTTTCTTTAATAAGCGTTGGTACGTTTGGTCTTGGTTAGGCAGTGTGATCATTCTTTTCGCGACTTGGTATAAGGTGCAGTTAGATGTACAAGTCAACGAATGGTTTGGTGATTTTTACAATGCTATTCAACAGGCATTGACGAATCCGGGCTCTGTACAAGCCAATGATCTCTATGGCCATTTGTGGACCTTCTTACGAATCTCAGCGATCTTTATTGCGGTAGCTATTTTGCTAGAGTTTTTCATGCGTCATTACGTTTTTCGCTGGCGTACTGCTATGCACCACTACTACATGGAACACTGGGACAAAGTTCGTCATATAGAGGGTGCTTCCCAGCGTGTTCAAGAAGATACGATGCGTTTCGCCAACATTGTTGAGCGCTTAGGGGTATCCTTCTTACGTTCATTGATGACGTTATTGGCGTTTCAGCCTGTTCTATGGGAGCTGAGTAAACAAGTTAAGTCGGTGCCATTTTTTGGAGAAGTTGAGCACGTTCTTATCTACGTAGCTATTCTTTCTGCGCTATTTGGTACGGTTTTACTTGCGGTCGTTGGTGTGAAACTACCTGGGTTGGAATTCAACAACCAAAAGGCCGAAGCTGCTTTGCGTAAAGAGCTAGTGCTGGGTGAAGACGACCAAACACGTGCTCAGCCACAATCGATGAAAGAGCTGTTTCAACATGTGCGTACCAATTACATCACTATGTATCGCCACTACCTCTATTTTGATTTGTTTAAAGTGAGTTATCTGCAGCTCTCTTCAATACTTCCATACATCATGTTAACGCCGACTATCATTGCTGGTCTTATTACCTTCGGCACCATGCAGCAAATAATCCGTGCCTTTAATAAGGTGGAGGGATCGTTACATTACCTTGTGTTCAGTTGGTCTACCATTGTTGAGTTGATCTCTGTTTACAAGCGACTTAAAGCCTTTGAGCAACATATTCAAGCCGCAGAAGAACAGGAGGTGAGCTATGTTAATTGATTCTTGGACCATCGCGACAGGCGCGCCTTTGGTATTGTGCTCGGCATTCGCTCTAGCATTGGTGTTGGAACGCTTGTTTGTTGTGCTACGAAAGCGAGGCCTCACAAGAAGTGACAATCAAGCGATCTTTCAGGCGCTGCATAAACACGAAATGCAGAGTGCTTTGAACATTTTGAAGCATTCAGGAACAGGCTATCAGTTTGTCATCGATGAGTTGATTCATCATAAATCTAGCACCAAAGATGTTCGTGATGAGGCGATTAAAATTATGCTCGTTCGTTATTCGAACCGGCTAAAACGTCGATTGTCTGGTTTGACGACGATCGCATCGCTTGCTCCCATGTTGGGTCTGCTTGGCACCATCATTGGTTTAATGCGTTCATTTCGCGACATCGGTTTGAGTGACGGTCCAGTAAATCCGTCGATTGTCGCCGATGGCTTGTGGCAAGCACTTTCAACAACGGCAGCGGGTATGGTGATCGCCGTGATATGTGTGCTTTGTCATGCTTTGATTAAGTCGAGAATTCGAATCCATTTGGCTGAAGCTGCAGATGTGCTTAATCACTTCTCTCACTGTATTCAGTTGGAAGAGACTGAACATGATTGATTTGGAAGATGAAGAGGTATCTAGCTCACTGCAAGATGCGATGACGCCAATGATAGACGTTATTTTTGTCATCATCGCGTTCATGATGTTGATGATTAACGTACCGTTGTTGACGATGGAGGTCGAACTTCCAAAAGCCGTTGAAAAGCCAACGGTTACCAACGTGCAAAAAAATGTGGTTTCAATTGGTGTCGTTGATGGTGATGAGGCTTGGTTGGTTAACGAGAAACGAGTGGTTTCGATGGAAGCGCTTAAAGATGAGCTTGCTAAGCAGAAGTTGTTGTATCCAAGCCAACTGAGTGTCGTCATCCATAGCGATAAAAAAGTGCCAATGGAAAGAGTTGTCGCACTGTTTGGTGCATTGCAGGAGCTAGAGCTGAATGTATCGCATCTGGCTTTACAACAATAAGGGTAGAGCATGAATGTAAGATGCTCGGCCTTTACGGGTTTTGTGTTGCTTTCACTGGGAATTCATGTTGTTGGGGCCATATGGTTTTATTTCTCCCCCAAGGAAGAGACTGTCATCGCTAAAAGCACTGATATGCTGAGAATTAGTGTTGGCTTACAGGCAGCAATGATGGGGGCGACTGTGGTGACGCCGCAGAGTGTTGCGACGCCACAATTAGACACGGTCGAAGATGTTGTAGAACCTCCTCCAGAGCCAATAAAACAAGCGGTTCCTAAAAAAGCACCTTTAAAGAAACCTGAGGTACAAAAGAAAGAGCCAGTGAAAAAGAAAGCTCTCCTGAAAGAAAAGCCACCAACGAAAGAGCGCAAAGTTGAACCTAAGCCCAAAGAGAGGAAAGTCGAACCAACGCCTCAAAAGATGAAGGTACAACCTTCCCCTGAGTTGCTCGCGCAAAAGAAAGTTGGAGAGCAAGGTGTTGACGGTTCTAAGCAGCAAAACGTTCAGCAAAAGGAAACCGGTGCAGGGAACCAAGCGGGTGGTATCGCTGATGAGGCACAGTTTGACTACTTCATTCGACAACATCTGCTATCTAAAAAGGTGACGCCAAAAATACTAAAATCACGTCGCAAACAGGGTGTCGTCGTGGTGGTATTTACTCTCGATAGGTTCGGTATGATCAAAGATTATAAAATCGCGAAACCTTCTCGTATTCGTGAGTTTGATCGAGCCGCAATTAAGCTTGTCCGAAAAGCGGAACCGTTTCCTGCTGCGCCTGATTTCGTTACATGGAAGCAGCGCGAATACAGTATCGATATCTCATACAGTGTGAAATAGATAATTCACAGTTTGTAAGTGAACAACAAAGTTAAGTTTTAGAGTGAAAGTAAAATCAATCCAGGTCGCTTCCTTAAAGGCGGTTTCATCGGGCCTTACCACAACGGACTTTAACCTCCTGCAGTCGTTATGGGGTGAGAGAAAACAGTGTTCGCTGGGTCTGGCGTTGAACGAATTAACACAGGTTGATCAACGCCATGAACTCAACGTGCTTAGCGACGAAAATATCGACTTGAATACTTGGCTAAACGAATCCTTCGCACAGTTGATGTCTCTACATGCAGAACACACCCAATTGGGAACTGCGGTATGCGCATCTTTATGGCACAAGCAGTTAGTGGAGCTTATTTTCCCGACTTTAGTGGCATTACGTTGGAAGTACGGCATTGTTCCAGACATTGATGCAAAAGTGATTCATCTGAACATTGAATCAAATGGCCGAATCAATACGATTGCGATAGAAAGCCAAGACAGCCAAGTTTTGAGCGACCAAGAGTTAGATGAAAAGCTTGCTAAAATTGTCACCAATATTGGCGCTCAACTAGAGCCTATATTTGCAGAGCAACGTGTAAATCGAAAACGCTTTTGGGGTAACTTAAGTAATGCCTTGGCTCAAGGCTTCACCCGCTTGTCTGACAAGCACCTACATAGCTCAGGTGCTGATTTGAATCAGCGAGTAGAGCGTTGGTTGACGAAGATTCTGGGTGAAAAGAATAGCTTAGTAGAAGTGAAAACCGTATCAAGCAGTCAAGGGCATGCTTTGTTCGCTCGAAGAAAGACATGTTGTTTGAAGTACAAACTCAACAAAGTGCGCATGTGTAAGACTTGCAACTTGATGGACTCAGAAGAACAGCAACAGTTTTATCAAGCAAAGTACGCCAGTTAATGTAAACCGCATACTCGGTTTTAGTTTTATACTCAGTAAATAATGTCATTAAATCAGATGATTAGTATGATTTTCGTACTTGGCTCTGTGATACAGTTTATGTTTGTTTAAACTAATAACGACACTGCGCTTTTGTCATCATCGAGGAACCCCTGTGATTGAAGCCTTCGCGATTAAAAACTATCGCTCACTCAAAGAAATCGTTGCTCCGCTATCAAGTCTAAATGTGGTGACTGGTGCTAACGGTAGCGGTAAATCAAATCTGTATAAAGCGCTCAAGCTGCTCAGTGAAACCGCAGACGGAAACTTGATTTCTGCACTGGCTCAAAGTGGCGGTTTGGAGTCCATTTTTTGGGCGGGCCCAGAGCAATTATCGCGCGAGATGATCCAAGGCAGAGCCCCGATTCAAGGTGCGTACAAAAAGCAAAAACCGACTCGGCTGGAATTCGGCTTCTCTGGTGAAGAATTCAGCTACAGTATTTCTCTTGGTCTACCCGCTCCCGATCAAAGCCCTGATCCAACGCTGTTTGGGTTCGACCCAGTTATCCGCAGAGAATGCATTTGGGTGGGGTCATCATACCGGCCTGCAAGCTGTTTGGTGGACAGACAAGGCCCAATAGTCAAAATTCGTGACGGCCGCTCTTGGCGTGTGCATGCCGATCATCTTTCAACGTTTGATAGTATTCTTACCGAGCTTGCCGACCCGAGTAGCGCTCCTGAAATATTCCGGGTGAGAGAACAGATAAAACGTTGGCGTTTCTACGATCAGTTCCGCACGGATGTCGACTCACCCATTCGTCAGTCTAGAATTGGGACCTTTACGCCAGTGCTTGATCATGAAGGTCATGGGTTGCTTGCTGCTCTGAGAACCATTTATGAAATTGGTGATCGAGAAGCGTTAGCTGCAGCGATTGATGATGCGTTCCCTGGAGCGGCAATCTCGATCACGAAAGGTGAGGACAATCGCTTTTCATTGTTGTTCTTCCAAGAAGGGTTGTTAAGACCACTTAAAGTTTCTGAGCTCTCGGATGGAACGCTTCGCTATCTACTGCTTATTGCCGCGCTGCTGACACCAAGGCCTCCTTCTTTGTTGGTATTGAACGAACCGGAAACCAGTTTGCACCCTGATTTACTCCCAGCTCTAGGGCGACTTATTATTAAGGCTTCTGAAGTGGGGCAAGTTTGGGTTGTTTCTCACGCCTCTCGTTTGGTAGCAACGTTAGAAGAGCACCCTGAGTGTAACTCGATCTTCTTAGACAAACAGTTGGGCGAAACTTGTATTCCGGGACAAGGAATACTCGATCAACCGCTTTGGAAATGGGCCAATTAGTATACTTAGACTCCCTCTATATATAGCAAGGCTGCCCCACGCTGAAGGCAGCCAACCAAGTGCCCAAGTTAGAGAGATTATAGATAGAGTTTGCCAGCGTGGTACTTAAGCCCGTCTTCAACATCATCGCCAAGCAACACTGGGCCATCCAAATCAACCACCTCAGCGTTGGTCGCAATAGGCAATGCGGCTTTCATTGCGATCGAAGTACCAAGCATACAGCCGGCCATAATCGCGAAACCCTCCTCTCTGGCTTGCTTTTCCAAGAGTAATGCTTCTGTTAACCCGCCTGTCTTATCGAGTTTGATATTGACCATCTCATAAAGCCCCTTCAGGTCAACGAGTTGTGCTCTTGTGTGGCAGCTTTCGTCTGCACAGAGTGGAATAGGGTGCGTAATACTGGCTAGGAGCTGGTCTTCTCCAGAAGGCAAAGGCTGCTCAATCATGGTGATATTGAAAGGGGCAAGTTGTTCGAATAACTGTTCTAGATCGAGAGTACCCCAAGCTTCATTTGCATCGAGTATGATTTTGCTATGCGGAGCAGCGGCTCTCACAGCGGCAACTCGTTCAACCACCGATTCACCATCCAATTTCACTTTTAACAGTGTCGCGCCTTGGTCTACGTATTGTTTGGCTTGTGTTGCCATGGCTTCTGCTTCACCAATGGACACTGTCATAGCAGTCTCTATTGTTGGACTAATAGTAAAAGTAGGCGATGGAAAGGATGCCCCTTCTAGTTTGCTAATCAAATCCCAAAGCGCGCAATCTACGGCATTACGTGCTGCGCCCGCTGGCATTGATTGTAAGTGCTGTTTTGCTTCTTGTGGTGATAGGCTGACTAAGTCTGAAGTCCAGCTTTCTATTTGTGCTATTACTGACTCAACACTCTCACCGTATCTCAGGTAAGGTGTGCACTCTCCAGTCCCTTGTTGGTGGTCATGAGAGACGGTCACCCTCACTATGTGGCAATGAGTTCTGGCACCTCGTGATATAACAAAAGGGGTCGCCAATTTGATACTGTGTGGAGTCGCTTCTAATAACATGGTTTTTTCTCGCAAGTTAAAAGTTGGCATTGAGATCACTGGCAATAGACTGGATGCCGAAACGTACAGGGTCGGTAACAGGTACGTTGTAAGTCTCTTGCCAATCTGCACAAAGCGCTTTGGCTTCTTCTTCATTCAGAGCTGAAGTATTAAGACTAATTCCGGCTAGTTCTGCTTTTGGGTTTGTTAGTCTAGCCGCTGCCAAGTTCGCTTCTATCGTGGTAGAAATGGAAGGGAGTTGACAATGAGGAAGGTGGCGAATGTGAGGTCTACCAACTTCATGGCAAAGTACAAGTGCATCTGCTTGGGCACCATGAAGCAAGCCTAAGCTCACCCCTGCAAAGGAAGGGTTAAATAGAGAACCTTGTCCCTCGATGATATCCCATTGGTGGTCGTTAAAGCCTGGGCTTATCGCTTCTACGGCACCAGAAATGAAGTCTGCTACCACTGCGTCGATTGAGATACCATCGCCTGCAACGAGTATCCCGGTTTGACCCGTTGCTTTAAACTTTGCATCGACTTCTAGCTCTTTTAGGGCTTTTTCTAAAGCCAGAGCGGTAAACATTTTACCCACTGAACAGTCCGTTCCGACGGTGAGAAGGCGTTTGCCTTGGCGGGCTTTGCCTGTACCAACAGCAAGAGGTGCATCGTAGTGACGTACATCGTGAAGGTGCGTCTTTCCTTTGGCTTGAAGCTCTGCAAGTTCTGGGATCTCAGTAAGGCGGGAATGCATGCCCGATGCAATACTAAACCCAAGCTGTGCTGCTTTGATTAGCGTCGGCTTCCAAGTTTCAGGGATTACGCCTCCGGCATTGGCAGTACCGATAACCAATGTTTTAGCGCCTTGTTCTAGCGCTTGTTCTAACGAAAGGTTCTCTAGCCCTAACGAGACAGTTTTTGCCGTTAATCTTAGCTCCCCCACACATAGTTCAGGTCGCCATAGCGCAATACCGCGCGCTGTTTTGGCTGAGATTGAGTCGGTAACGTCGCCTAAGAAGAGTAGGTAGGGTTGGGCGATAGACATAAAAGCATCCTTGGTATCCTGTTGAATTAAAAAACAGAGTAGTGGTTCACCGAGAAGGGTTCGAATGCTTATTTGTTGGTTGCCTATAACAACAAGTTATAGGCTCGCTTCCAATTGTTGGACAAAGTTTCTTGCTGAAATGCTGAGTGGGCTGTGTTCGGCATAAAGTAGTGACACCGTAATATTGATGGTCGGCGTTAATCTTGCTCTGTGTACGCGATCTTTGTATTGATGAGCTGTCCAAGGGTCGACAATCGCACAACCTACTTGGTGGACGACTAATTCGGCAGCGGAGCTATAGTTTCGTACCGATACTGAAGGGTGGTATTCGGGCTCGAGTGCATGTATGGCTTGATGCAGTTGTGCACCCAATGGATCACGGCTGTCGAGACCAATCAATGTTTTGTCAGAATTGAGTACCTGTTTGAGACAAATAACCTCATCATCTGAACTTTGAGGAGGCGTGATCACACACATCTCAGACGTAAATAGCGTTTTTTGGACGAGAGAGGGCGGAGCATCTTGACCAAAACAGATTGCTAGATCGAGCTGATTCTTTAATAGAGCATCGCATAGTTCATCTTGATTCCCTGTTGAGACCTCAATGTTGTAGTCCCCGCTTTTACATAACTGAGCAATAATGGGTGCCAGCATAGTGGCAGAGAGAATTGGAGGTGCGCCAATAGTCAGGTGCCTTTCTCCTGCTTTTATTTTATTTGTTAGGTTACGAAATTGGCCTAACTGCTGATAGATTTTTTCTGCTTCAGGGAGTAGTTGATGCGCTTCCTTGGTAGGAACTAGCCTTCCTTTTATGCGTTCAAATAGGGCAAAACCCAATTGTTGCTCAGTGTGAGAGAGAACGCGAGTGACGTTTGGCTGTGAAACATGAAGTTGTTTTGCTGCACCAGAGACGGTGCCAGATTTTATCACAGCATAAAAGATTTCAAGTTGTCGTAGATTCACGTGCCAACCGTAGTCAATTTCAAGTTTCATCACAGTAAATGAAAACTTAAAGCAATTAAAGGGAAAAATTGTTTTGTGAATGTGCAATTATCGATTGTGAAAATCGGATATTTGAGGTGAAAAATACGTGCTAGAAGGTGGCTCAATTATTGTTTAAATTAAAATGATTAATATTATTATATTTGAATAATTATGCTTGAAAAATACAATTTTTGTAGATTGAATGAGTAATAAAACCGCTAGTTTTTTTATATATAAATGAGAGTCAATCCTAAGTGAAATAGCTCTCCCATTTTAAAATAGGGCAACCCCTCGAATTCAGGAATCTAAAAAATACCAAACAAAGTCAATTTCTAAGGTGTGAATCATTTTTGAAACGATCATGCAATATCCCCACTTACCTAAAGGTTTTTATTGACATTTTATTCTATCTATTGCTTATAAAATCAGCGAATTATCTCACTTTCATACTCAACAGGGTTGAAATCTCATTATGCATGGTTTTGTTTTTACTTAATCTATCACTGTTGGTAATATTATTTTATAAATTTAAATTATAACCACGCTCTCCTGTTGGATGATAAATATTATTCAAGAAATAGGGGGAGTGTTTTTACAATGGAAGTCAGGCATGACGTCAGTAATTGGCCATCGAATTAACTTACGATTACTTGTCTTATCTTTGTGTATCTTGAGTGTGGCTATTACGTTGATGAACGTATTTCATTCAAGCTACCGTGCTCAACATGAATTAATAATCAACAAAAACCTAGAGGCAAATCGAGTCTATGCTGACAAAATGGCGGCAATGACGGATGTATATGTTGAGCAAGTGATATCTCAACTAAAATACAGTGCGCGTCTACTCTCTTCTCGTATCGATGATGCGAACTTTGTTGAGCAAGAGACTGCAAGGCTCAAACAACAGACGGATTCATTTAACTCAGTGTATGTGGTGAATCATGACGGTGTGATCGGTTCAATTATGCCCAAGAGTGTCAACATTCAAGGGGTGAAATTAACGTCGGAGCGTTCTAGACAGTCAATACGAGCGAAGGCACCGTTGATTTCCGATCCATTCGTTTCACCTGCAGGAAATTATCTCATTAGTATGACGTATCCGATATTCTCTCCTCAAGGTAGATATCTTGGGTATGTCGGTGGCAGTATTTATCTAGAAAACTCTAGCCTTTTGAGTAACCTATTGAGCCGTCATAATTATAAAGATGGCTCGTATTTGTACGTGGTTGATCGAAACCGTTCACTGATTTATCACCCAGATAAAAACCGTATTGGTGAAGTGGTATTGGGTAATGACGCAGTAGAAACCGCGTTGAATGTTGGCGAGGGCTCTAAGGAAGTTGTGAATACTCAAGGTATCAGGGTGTTGTCGGGGTTTGCTCTGGTGAAAAGCACGGGCTGGGGTATCATCGCTCAAACCCCGAAAGATAGGGCCATTATGGAGCTAGAGACTCAAATGCAATACGTGATGTTTGAGTCTATTCCAGTCGGAATTGGCACTTTGATCTTCATTTGGGTCTCCGCTATTTGTATATCTAGACCATTGTGGCAGCTCGCGAATACCGTAAACAAATTCGATACCACGCATTCACTATCAACCGAACTGAGCAATGTTCACCCTTGGTATTTTGAGGCATCGCAACTCAAAGCAAGCTGCGAGAATACCTTTAACTTAGTATCGAACCAGATAGAGAAATTGCATTCTGAAAACCTGACCGATCCAATGACGGGCTTGTTGAATCGCCGAGGGCTCAAGCAAACAATAGAGACTTTCCAACAGAGTAATAAACCGGTATCGGTATTGGCATTGGATATTGATCACTTCAAGGCCGTTAACGATAAATATGGTCACCAGTTTGGCGACCAGTTGATTAAGCAGACGGCAAACTTAATGAAAGCTCAAGTAAGAGACGTAGATGTTGTCTGTCGTTCAGGAGGAGAAGAGTTCATTATCTTCTTAGATGGGGCGAGCATGGATGTGGCTTATGATATTGCCGAGCGCATTAGACGTTCCATTGAATCGGACATTACCTCGTTTGAGGAGGGGGCGACGATCTCGATTGGTGTTGCGCAATGGCATGGTGATACAACTCCGTTATCACTTACCTTGGAGTTAGCGGACAATGCTTTGTATGCTGCAAAAAGAAAAGGTCGAAATCGTACTGAAATTTTTTCTTATACCAATCACAGTAAATAAGTGGTCAAAAATAGCGCCGGGAAAAGGCTTAAGAACAAGGCAGAATTTTTCCGATAAGTAGTTACTCTACAATCAAAAATTCTAACGCAGTTATCAAGCGTTTTAACAAGCTAGGATGATCAGTTATTTACTACGATTGGTATTAAGCTAATGTTTCATCGAAAAATCTACAGTGGAACGATGTGGGGCGCGTGTGTAACTGCGCCCTTTTTTGTTTTGGGTAGTTCCAAATCGGAGCTAGTGGTTAACGGCCAGGCACGAGAGGGTTAGGTGCTTGATTGTTCTAAATAGACTTGCATTTCTGATTGTGGAACCATACCACCTCCTGTTGCCCAAACAAGGTGAGTTGCGTTTGCCATAATTGAACCGTCAAAGCCCATGCGCTCTCGATATTCACTATTGTTGGTCGAGATTACTGGACCAAGCATGCCTGCCAGTGCGGAAGGTTCAAGTTGAATGTTTTCCGATTTGCTGAGTTGACCAAGTAGGCGATACAAGCGCTCATCAGATACGGTGATGTATCCGTCCAACAGCCTTTCCATTGCTCTGCCAACAAAACCAGAAGCGCGTCCCACAGCAAGCCCGTCAGCTGCGGTGACATTGTCGATACCAATCTCTTGAACACTGATGCCATCATGAAGCCCGGTATGTACCCCAAGTAACATACATGGTGAGTGCGTCGGTTCGGCAAAAATACAATGAACGTGGTCACCAAACGCTGCCTTCAGCCCGAATGCGACACCACCTGGGCCTCCGCCGACACCGCAAGGGAGGTAAACAAACAGTGGGTGCCTAGCATCGACAGCGATGTTCTTTTCAGTGAACTGCTGCTTTAAGCGTTCTCCGGCCACGGAGTATCCGAGAAAGAGCGACTGTGAATTCTCATCATCAATGAAAAAGCAGTTCGGATCTTTCTCAGCTTCTTTGCGTCCTTGAGCTACTGCTACTCCGTAATCTTGTTCATATTCGACAACCGTTACTCCGTGATAACGCAGTTTGTCTTTTTTCCACGCTTTAGCGTCTGCGGACATATGGACTGAGACAGAGAAACCTAACTTTGCACTCATGATCCCGATAGACAACCCAAGATTCCCTGTTGATCCAACGGCGATGCTGAATTGGCTAAAAAATGCTTTGAACGGTTCGGTTGCTAATAGGGTGTAGTCATCATTTTCATTGAGTATTCCAGCGTCTATCGCCAATTTCTCTGCGAGTACAAGTACCTCATAGATACCACCTCTGGCTTTTATAGAGCCTGAAATGGGTAGGTGACTGTCTTTCTTTAACATCAATTGTCCTGCGATATGGGTTGTGTACTCACTGTCCAAAATCGCTTTCATCGATGGAATGGTGACAACTTCAGATTCGATGATTCCGTTACTTTCTTCTGTTTCTGGGAAAATATGAGCGAGGTAGGGCGCAAATCGATTTAATCTGTCGCTGGCATCTTTGATGTCGCTCTGATCAAGTCCCACATACGGCAATCCTTCCTCAAAGCTAGTGATAGCGGGGTTGAACCAAGAAATTTCTTTGAGCGAGATGAGCTCTTTAATAAGAGGGTATTGTTGGGTTAGTTGGTCAATTTCGATCGTCATCTTGATACCTTTCATTGTGACAAGTGAAGGTGAGTGTATCTCGCCAAGCCAACACTCACCACCATCTTTCCCCCCAATAGAGATTACTTCAAGTTAGAAGAACACTTTGTAGTTGAACCAAGCGACGGTATCGGTATCCATTTTATGAGTTACGCCATTCAACTTAGTCTCTCCAGACGTGGATTCAATTTTGATTTGTCCCCAACGCTTTCCATCTTCAGAAACGGGCGTTGCTGCCATCAGTGTCGTTTTAACCGTGTTAATATCCATATCGCCATTTAGGTAGGTAAACTCTGGGAAAGCCGCAAGGAAAGTGCCATCTTCACCGGTTTTTAATACCGCGTAACCTGCTGCCATTGCACCAGTCACGCTGCGGTCGTCTATTCCCACATTATTGGCGAAATCTTTATCATATTCCCCTGCTAAAACCGCACCACGAGCAAATAGCGTTAACGAGTCGATTGGCGTTCTAAATAGTGCAATCCCCCCTAATGCGGCTGTGGTAAAGGTATCGTTATTGATGATATCTAGAGAGGTGGCAATACGGGGTGTTACCGCACTATCAAGATTAAACACATGGAAGTACTGCAGGCGAGAATCTTTGTATTCGCCTTCTGAATCCATTGTTCCCTCTAGCGACGTCATCGCCATTTGACCATTATCAAATGTGTAAGAGAGTGACCCCGTGAGCTTTACATCACCTTGATTACTCACACCGACAATTGCGGTGGTATTGGCACGAGTTAAGTCTGATGCATCAAAATCTTCTTCTGCCATGACTGGCGACGCAAGGGCACTAAGCGCAAGGGCTGCGCTGGTTATATTTTTGTGTAACATAGTAAATTCCAGAATAAATAATTAAGTAACTGCAGAAGCCTTTCACGTCACTGTGAACCTAATCATCCTTAATCATCACCCGGTGTAACCTTGTCTAAAGCTATAGAATTGGCGACTATTTCAAATCTTTCATGAAACCACGGATGTATCCCGCTACGTTGTGCTCTTCAATACGATTGCTGAACCAAACGGCCACGGTGTTTTTGTCTGGAGAGATATACAGCCCTTGTCCACGCATGCCGCCTTTGTATAGATCACCATCTTCAAATACCGCATCGAACTGGTAGGTGCCGCCAATTGGTTCATCTGGGAACATGCCCACAAATCCTGTATGTGCAGGGCTCACTTTGTAAATACCTGGTTTTACAGAGTTTTGAATGTGTTTGACCATCGAAGAGGGTACGATTTGCTCTGTCGCGGTGGCAGACCATTGATCGGTGAATAACATGCCGAATCGCGCCATATCTTCGATGTTTGAATTGAATAAACCATGAATCACTTCATAGCCATCTGGTGTTAGCGTGAAATATCCATCCGCTGTCATTCCGGCTTTTGACCACACGCGTTCTTCGAATACTTCAGAGACAGTTTTATTCTCTACGGTAGAGATCAACAGTCCTAACATTTGTGTATTAGCGGAGCTGTATTCAAATGCTTCAGCGGGTTCGCGTCCCTTCTCCATATTGATTAAGGTTTGGTAGTAATCATCCGCTTCACCTGTTTCTGCCAACATCATTTGGTTAATAGCGGCTTTTGGGTTCGCTCGTGCTGCGTCGTTTTCCTCATGATCCATGCCGGACTGCATGTTGAGTACATCGATAACTTTGACTTCCCCCCAGTCTTTGCCATTGAGGTCAGCAATGTAGGTTTTGAGTGGCTTGTTCACATCAATCTTGCCTTCCGCTTCAAGCATTGCCACCAGCAACCCCGCAATTGCTTTGGCATTACTCATCCACACATGCTTTTCATTCTCTGGAATGTTGTGATGTTCAAAGATCACTTTTCCATCTCGAACAATCATCATCGAGTTGACCGATGGGTTGTCGCCAGTCATCAGGTTCGACAGTTTTTCACCATTGAATGTGGTATCGAACACCGCACTTGGACTGATGTAAGCACGCTCAAGTGCCACTGGGATACCAGCCTTCTTTACCGATGCTGTAGGGAGTACTTGATCTAGGTTTTCCCAATACCAAGATGCTTGTTCACTTGGGTACATGAACTTGAACATGCCGAATTGTTGTTGGTAGGTTTGACGTGTTTCGATGGTCAGTGCCGCAGCGTTAGCAGACATTGCTGCCATAGCCATCGTGATTAGAGTTTTCTTTAACATAGTGTGCCCCGTTGAGGTCTCTTGATAATCTAATTACGATTTTAGAGAGAGGGCTGGTGGGTTCCCCTACCATTTTCCGACATTTTGATGGTGGTGCTGTAAAAGAAAAAATAGTTGCGATAACCGTTATCGAACAAGGTTATCAGAGAGTAGGGTCTACTTAGACTTGTTGACTTTGATCTTGAGTTGAGTTGGAGAAAGCCCAGTTGTATTTTTTATTGCTCGAGTTAATTTAGCGGCATCAGAGTAGTTAAGAATGACGGAGATCTCTTCAACCGATAGACCTTGACTAAGCAACTGCTGGGTTTTGTCCACAATTAAACCATTAACATATCCTCTAAAACTCTCTCCCTGTTGGGTAAAGAGTCGTTGAATCGTTCTTTCTGAAACGCCAAATAGCCCTGACACGTAATCCATACTGAAGGCTTCATGGAGCAATATAGAGTCCGTAACTTTCTTTACTTGCTCAAGTTTGTCGAAATTGACGGGTGTTGGACTTTGTAAATACTCCTTCATCACCTCTTCAACATTGATTCCCAAAGGAATAAAGCTACAAGGTTGACCGGTATTGACCTTTGCGTGTTTCGTTAATGAATACACCATAGGTGTAGCAGTGAATTGAGGCTCAAAGTCCAAGTAATCAGGCTTCCACTTTTCCCCCATGAACTCTTGTAATACCGTAAGCAATCTAGAGGTGGTGAACATATGTGAATGCATAAAGCCTTTATCTTGCTTGCCTAATGCGCTTCGGTGAACCACACCTAACCCACCGTTTTTGTACGCCACGTTTATATGAAAATGCGATCCTTGTAGGTTTTGCAGTTGCGACACACTCAGTAAACAAGAAAGAAGCGAACCACTCTGTTCAATGCTTTTGAGCACCAAAGGGTGCATATCATGGCGTTCGTACTTGTGACCAGAAATCAGCCCGATGTCATTTAAGTTGGTCAATTGTGACGCTGTTTCTAGCGCGTAGCCAAGACAGTAGGAAGGTAGGTAAAGTTGACTATCATCGATCAGCTTTTGGTTTAACCCAAATGGCGTAAGGATAAGCTCTGGGTTTTGGTTATAGTCAGAGACAGATGTAAGGAAGGGTTTCAGTATTGATGCACGACTGATCGCGAAGTTTTTGGCCATAAGTCATTATCACACTGTTCCACGCTGGTTGTAAATTATATCTGTACCGCGCAACCGCAATCGATCAACCCAATGCATGAGTTCTCGTCGGGCAAAGCCAAATCCACAAATATGTACGAACAAAAAATCTAAGCGCATAAAAGCACGGAGTTTTTAGAGTCGTCTCACTAACGTGTTCTTGACCCAGATTTGGATTTGTAAAACGTTTTGGGACAAAAACGCTTTAGGTGTATTGCTCTAAAACGTTTCGTTCAGAATAGAAAAAGTATCTTAAACCTTATACGTTTGTAAGCTGTTGTTTTATACAGTGTGATGCATCTTCGGTTCCAATACACAGATAAAGATAATATGTTTGTATATAGAGACCTAATAGAAACTCAAGCTGAACTGAACAAACTTCTGGCACAGCAGCAAGAGCTAGAAAAACAACTATCCGAGCTGCACGCCCAGCCAAAGCTAACAGTAGAAAATGTATCGTACGGCAAATCGTCAGGAGGCAAGTTTACAGTTAAAGTGCTCGATCCCAGAAAGCGCAACGCAAAAAATAATTGGAATGGCGAGAACATTTACTTTCCATCATTCAGCATTGGCAAATGTGGACATCGTAAAGCTCAATACTTTGCAGAACTTACTAGGGACTACTTTCTTGTAGCACTAGGGCATACTTCTGACATTCATGGCATTCAAATTAGTGACCATGAGATAATCACCTAAAATATCGAAGCGTTTTGTCAAAACAAGCCGATGACTGATCATGCACCTGAGCAAGTAGTTGAAAAACTGAAAACTTTATTTGAAAACTTAGATTCAAACATCAACGAATAATTCTTCAAACTACGCTACTGAAGTATTTAGTTCCTCAGTAGCGTACTAGACAGCTAAGGCCTTGTTAACGGGCGACAACGCAATACCGCCTAACTCAAAAATGATGTCTTAAACACTGAAGCCGACTTGAATAAAAGTGGCCATGCGTTAGGAGTCCCTGTTGAACAATTTGTTATGTGTTTCTATAATGTGTACCTAAATACGTACATGACCACTTTGGAGTAAAAAATGGACGCTATTAGTTACACTGCCGCTAGAGCAAACCTCGCAACTACAATGCAAAAAGTCTGCAATGACCATGCTCCGGTAATCATTACACGTAAGAGCGAAGCACCTGTTGTGATGATATCACTCGAGGACTATGAAGCAATGCAAGAAACCACATATCTTTTGCGTGCCCCGACTAATGCTCGTCGGTTGCTTGAGTCTGTCGCGGAATTAGAATCAGGTAAGGGACAAGAGAGAGAGTTGCTGGAATGAAATTGACCTTCTCAACTAATGCTTGGGAAGACTATTTGTATTGGCAAAAAACTGACAAAAAAATTCTCAAGCGCATCAACACCCTTATAAAAGATATACAGCGTGAGCCATATGACGGCATAGGTAAACCTGAACCACTCAAACATGGATTATCTGGATATTGGTCCCGTCGTATAAATGATGAACACCGTATTGTTTATCGCTATCACGATGAAACGATTTTGATTGCTCAGTTGAGATTTCACTACGGCACATAACGCTATCTATCCGACTCCGAGATCCTCTATCCCATACCGTACAGTTGCTTTTTACTAAAGAGTGATATGAGACGTGCAGATTTAACTCAATGAAATCTAGTCGTTTTCTTTGGTGGCTGCACACAAATATCTTCACCAACTGGTTCACAGTTCCTTATATCGCCAGGCCAGCACTCCAGGGCGACCGCATGAGTGTCTAGTTTTTCACCACTTGACTAAAACCAGCACTTAATACCGCCTCTAACATGGACGTATTCATCATGCATCGTTTTTGCTTCCCAACAATGCTTAGCTTGGTTGGCTCTTCTCGGAGCATGTTCAAGCTTATATGACGTAGGCATGATAGGTTCTCTGCATCGTGATCTTTGTATATCTGACACGCATCTTCATCCATTGTGACATCAAGTACCCAGTGCATTGACTCTATGCCCCAATGTTCTCTGACAGCCATAGCAGCTTGCTCTGCACTAAGCTCTTTGGAGCTGATGTAATAACGGTACTCTAGGTCGACAGATTTACCTTTCTCAAGGCGGAAGTTTTCAACCATCACAATGCTCTTCAAGCCTTTCCAGCGCGAGAAGTTACCTTCAAGTTCAGTACTGTCAAAGACATAGCATTGGCGAGACTCTATACGTCCATGCCCTTGTTCAAGAGAGAGGTCATCTGCTACATTTGCTCGCTGAGATGAAAATGCTTTTTCTATCGCTTGTCGGAGTTTTCCTTGGTTACTCTTTACCGCAAGCAAGTAATCACCACCTTGTTCTACAATCGCTTTAGCTATCTTGGTTTGACAGGCCAGTGCGTCAATGGTCACCAGAGATCCCTTGATATCGAGCATCTTTATTAGTTCGGGGATTGCCGTTATCTCATTACTTTTCTGCTCGGTTTTAAGCTGTCCTAATACGAGCTTATTTGAAGAAGCATAAGCACTAATCATATGAATAGTGCTTGCTCTATCTTCCCGATTGTATGAGCCTCGAAGTGTTTTGCCATCGATCGCAACAACTTGGCCTTCAGTAAGGGAATGTATTGATGACATCCAGTTAACGAAGCACTCATGAAACTGCTCGGGGTCAATCGTAGAAATTATTCGAGCAATCGTGTCATCAGCTGGAATACCATTCAAGAACAGGTCATTACGCATAAACCAATCATGATGCCCGAGAATATACTCACGAATATCAAACCAACCTTTCGCACCAGCAATTACCGCACAAAGCGAGCCAAAGAGAACTTCAAACAAGCAATAAGTGACTTTTGCACCTTGGCGTTGGTCGGTAATCGTTTGAAAATGTTCTTTGAAGTGGTCAATGTGCATGAGGCTCTCCCTAAAAAGGGAGTATAAGATCACAGCTAAATCTGTTCGTCAAATGGAGTGCTGTTTTGTCTAAAAAATGTTCACGATCTCACCCTGGCCAGCACTCTGGCTTTAGCTATTTTGCAGCGAGTAATACCTCAGCTCGGCGTTTCAAGATTTCCCCGTAAAAGGCTCTGAGATTTTTTCTTAGTTCCAACATGGCCTGCGGAGAGCTTCCGATTGTTGTCCCATTAGCATGCAGTTGAATAGTGTTTTTAGAGGGTGTAATCTATTTAACTCACTATATTAAAAAGGAATTTATTATGATAAAGAAAGGGTATGCTATGTAAGCGCTTCATAAACCCCGCATTCTAATCACCTAACACACAGAATAAGATCAAGTCTCCAACCATGAAGAGATTTGAAATGGGAAAACGACGCACAAATCAAGAATGGCAAACGCTTATCGAACAATCTGAATCGAGTTCGTTGTCAACGCTTGCCTTTTGCAAGCTAAAGGAGATTAACCCTTCGACGTTTTATGCCAAGCGCCAGCAGCTCAATCAAATTGAGGTTTCTCAAGGCTTCGTAAAAGCTGAAGTTGTCGAAAAGACAACGAAGTATCAAGCTACAGTGGCAACGGCTAACATGACTCTGCTCGTCAATGATGTTGAGCTGAGCATTCCACAAAGCACGCCCGCCACTTATCTAGCAGAACTCATCGGTGCGCTATCATGAAACGCATGCTTAGCGCTCCAGAGATTTATCTGTATCGTGAGAGTGTCGACTTTAGAAAGTCGATCAATGGCCTTGCTGCGATTATTGAAAGTGACACCGACTTACCCTTGGCAAGCGGTGCACTGTTCCTGTTCACCAATAAACAGCGCGACAAAATCAAGGTATTGTACTGGGATAAAACAGGCTTTGCTCTCTGGTACAAACGCCTCGAAAAAGCCAAGTACAAATGGCCATCAAAAGAGAAAAATGAGGTGTTTACCCTGTAATGCCGATCAGTTGAATGATCCTACCAACATGTAAAAATCCGATGAACCCTGTTTATCGGATTTTTTTATGCACGTTTCTCAAGCCCTCGACATCATCAATAACTACAAACCTAATCAAGTCGAAACTCTCGCAGACCTCCTACCTATTGAGCTAATTAAAGATGCCTATGAGCTAACAGATACTGTCACCCTTAGAAAGCGAAAACTGACTTTAGAGTCAATGGCATGGCTATTAGTTGGAATGGCTATTTATAACGACAAATCTATGGCGGATATCGTCAATATGCTCGACATTGTTGACCGCTCTGGTAAGCCATTTGTTGCACCGAGTGCATTAACACAACGTAGAAAAAATCTCGGTGAATCAGCGGCTAAAGCTCTTTTTCAATGTACGCAACAACATTGGTTTAAACATGCAAATTTACCAAAGTGGAATGGGCTCACATTGCTGGGTGTTGATGGCGTTGTGTGGCGAACAGAAGATTCAAAAGATAATGCAGAAGCTTTTGCAAAACCGACCAATCGTGATGGTAAAGAAACGCAGTACCCACAAGTGCGTATGGTGTGCCAGATGGAGCTAAGTAGCCACTTAATCACAGGTAGCGCTTTTGACTGTTATACCGTGAATGAAATGAAGTTGGCCGAGCAACTGATAGAAACGACTCCTGATAACAGCCTAACCCTTTTCGATAAAGGCTTTTACTCCCTTGGTTTACTTCAAGAGTGGGGTTCTAAAGGCGTAAATCGACATTGGCTTATTCCGATGAAAAAGGGGCTCAACTATGAAGTCGTTCAGTCTCTTGGGCGACAAGATAAACTGATAAAGCTGAAGAGCAATCCGCAAGCACGTAAGAAATGGCCGAAGTTAGAACAAGAGGTTGTTGTACGTTTAATCACAAGGGTCAAAAATGGGAAGTCATACGATGTTCTTACCTCAATGACCGACCCGATGCTTTACCCTAAATCAGACATAGTTGGTCTGTATGGATATCGCTGGGAGATTGAACTCGGGTACAGAGAGCAAAAACAATACATGATCGGTAACCGCCTTACGCTGCGCAGTCGACTCCCAGAGCTCGTTAAACAAGAACTCTGGGGGATATTACTGACATACAACTTGGTTAGGTATCAAATGGTTCAGATGTGTAACACATTGAGTGGTGACTACTTACCATACCAACTTAGCTTCAATGGAGCATTAGCTCACATCATGCGCTTGATAGTGGGGCTTCCATACTCGTCACCAGGAGCAATACCAAGGCAACTCCAAAACTTCTACTCAATGAGCGAGAGCCTAATACTTGAGCCTAGACGAGAAAGATCCTTCCCAAGAGTAGTGAAGAAAAAGCCAAGCCGATACCCGAGAAAAAACAACGCCGCTCACCTTAAGTGAACGGCATTAGTGTTTACCCTGACTCAATTTGAGCTGGATAGACTGCTTTCAGGCTTCACGATTATCGGCCATAAACCCGTAAGAATAAACGATTTTACAATGACTTAAACGATAAAAAAGCCTTATCTACCAAGCGTTAGCGGCATGATTTAGTATAATGAATGCCATGAAAAAGACGCCAAATATCAACCCAGAAAGTTAAGATGTTGCCGAGCTACAAGCGATGGTGAAAGCCTTGATGTCGGAGAAAACAGAGTGGAAACAAGAGCGCCAGTCGCTACTTGAACAACTCAAGCTTGCCTTCGACCGCCAGTTCGCTAAACGTTCGGAGGCGTTAAAGCCTTACGATGAATCTCAAGGTGACCTCTTCAACGAAGTGGAATGTGAAGCTGCTAAGGAAGAAGAGGTCACAACCACCACCACAACGAAGAAGCGTGGTAAACGTCAGCCACTTCCAAAAACCTTGCCTCGTGAGGTTATCGAACTCGATTTAGACGACCATGAAAAGCAGTGCGCGTGCTGCAAGCATAGCCTGCATAAAATCGGTGAAGACCGCTCTGAAAAGCTAGAGTTCTCGCCAGCGGTACTTAAAGTGCTGGAATATGTTCGTCCTAAGTATGCTTGTCGTCAGTGTGAGCAAACTGAAGACAAAAGCCACATCGTTCAAAATCCAGCGCCGCAAAGCATTATCCCTAAAAGCTTCGCGACAGAAAGCTTGCTGGCCAATATCATCCTTGGCAAATACCAATACGCGATGCCACTGTATCGCCAAGAGTCACTGTTTACCCAATCGGGTATCGAACTATCGCGCACGACTATGGCAAGGTGGGTTATCCAAGTCAGTGAGAAGTTCGCACCGCTTTATGCTGCTTTGAAAACACATCTACTCGAGCAAGTGGTGGTTCAGGCGGATGAAACGCCGCTCAATGTCCTCAAGGAAGATAAGCAATGCTACATGTGGCTCTACTGCTCGGGCGCAGACTCGCCAGAAGCCGCACTTCCCAACGTGAAAAATATCGCCTTGTACGACTATCAAAACAGTCGCGCGAGGGCGTGCCCTGTTGCCTTCCTGAGAGATTACCGTGGTTATCTGCAAACCGATGGCTATGGAGCCTATGATGGGCTTCACCAAGTGACCAATGTTGGTTGCATGGCGCATGCACGTCGCAAGTTCATGGATGCGAAGAAGCTTCTAGGTAAAGGTAAGTCAGGCAAAGCAGATAAGGCGCTCGCCAAAATCCAGAAGCTGTATGGAATAGAATCCCGCTTAAAAGGGGCGTCTGTCGAGACACGAAAAGCAGAACGCCAACAGCATGCCAAGCCGATACTGGATGAGTTGTACGAATGGATGACGACTCAACAAGTGATAGCGTCCAGCCCGTTGGGTAAACCGATAAAATACACGCTCGGTCAATGGCCGAAGCTCATCCGCTATATCGATGACGGCCACTTATCGATAGACAATAACCGTGCTGAACGTGCAATAAAACCGTTGGTCATTGGCAGAAAAAATTGGTTATTCTCGACCACTGCAAATGGTGCTGACGCGAGTGCGATGCTTTACAGTATCGTCGAGACAGCAAAAGCCAACGGCCTTATCCTTTACGACTACATGGTCAAGTGCATGAAAGAGCTGGCGAAAGCGGAGCTAGATATCGATGCAATCCTACCTTGGAACTTCAAACATTAGTCATATCGCCCCGTGGGTTCATGGGGCGGATACAATGAAGATAGGTTAGCCGCAGACAAGAGCCATGATATGCAGTCTTACCCACACATCATGGCCTAATACCTTTAAAGAACAACTATGATGCACTGATGATGGCCGCTACCTTTTCAGGATGACTTAGTGGCAACCAATGCCCTGCGCCTTCAACGCGATGCAATTGGGCTTGGTCGCAAGATTGCACGATCAACCGCTGCTTATTTTCACCACAAGCCTGATCTTCACTACCGTAAATAAGATCAACAGGTAATGTGGATTGTGTAAGTGTGGCTCTAGTGTCTTGACGTGAACAAGCTAGCTCTGTCTGACAAGCATATTGCTCAACACTAAAGCGCTCAGCCATTTGCACAGCGAAGTCTACGCCACGCTCTCCAAGATTTTGCTGATCACAAGGTGAGATCTGCATCAAAGCTAATGCCTTAAAATCACCCTTTTGCTCGGCCAAGGCTAGTAATTCTCGGCGACGCGCTTGTGACTCTTCGGGATCCGCTAAAGCTGTAGACGCCACTAATACTAGGCGTTTGACTCGCTCAGGATATTGGGTGAGTAATGCCAGTGCCGCGATCCCTCCAAGTGAAAAGCCGACCAGAAGAAACTCTTCTGGTAAATCTGCGACTAGGTTTGCTAGTTCATCATCCCAGTTGCGATGCGCGCCTAGGGGTTTGGTGATCACCGGTTGAGTAGGGCTCAACTCAGCGATCACTTTATCCCATACTTGCTCATCACATAGTGTTCCTGGTAGCAGTACAATGGGTAATGCCATTAATAACCACCCGCAGAGACAGTTTCTTTCTCAATGTTGCCGATTTTGCCGACAAACTGCTGATAGGCATTTCTTAATGCGCCAGCATCATTGCCCGGAGTCACTAAATCAAAGCCTTGCTCTTTACGCTGTAGAGCATTCTCCAGACCAGAGCAGAAAATGCCGGTAAACAAGCCACGTTGTTTCGCTTGGCGCAACACATGTGCAATAGCGTCTTCCACTTTGTCACTGGTTGTACCTGGCTTTTCGCCAAGGCTATACGCCAGATCATTCGGGCCGATATAGATTCCGGTTAGCCCTGGAGTATCGAGGATCGCTTCAAGGTTATCCAACGCCTGCTGAGATTCAATCATCGCAAGAACCATGATTTCATTGTCAGCATGCTCAGTGTAATCCTTGCCACCATAGGTGAGACCACGGGTTGGACCAAATGATCGAGTACCTAGAGGAGGGTAGCGACAAGCTGAGACGAGCTCACGGCAGATCTCAGGAGTATCGACACTCGGGCAAATGATGCCGTAAGCGCCTGCATCCAATACCTTCATTACCATACTTGGTTCGCTGGATGGTACCCTCACCAGAGGTACCGCTGGTGAGCCTGACACTGCTTGAAAAATATGAACCAGATCACTAAATCCAATCATGCCATGCTGCATGTCCACAGTGACGCTATCGACACCCGTGTGAGCAATAACTTCAGCACCATAGCTACTTGGGATCGAAATCCAGCTATTGACCATTACCTGTTCTGCGGCAAATTTTTCTAGTAGTCGATTTTTTCTCATGATTAGTCTGCCAGTAGTGTGCTTTCTTCAACGATGAGGTTACGCTTAACAATGTAGCCACTCGCATCCAGTGTGTAACCTAGCTCGTATACGTCCGCTAGGATTTTATTGCTAAACTGAGGACGTTTTCTCGCATCACCTGCCGTGATCATAATGAATTCCGCTTCTTGCTCAGAGTTGTTGTTAATAGTACGCCATGCATCCGCTAGTACTGAGTAAGTATCGTTAGCTTCAATCGCGACTGTCACATCTTGCTGTTCATTCAAACCAAGCTCGATCTGACCGTGAGTCTGGATGATGACCATTTTCTCATCAATCTTGAAAGGACCAACTTTATTGCCAGCTGGCACTTTAACTACTTCCATCGTGAAGTTGTGTGGATTAGTAATATTGGGTTGAGAATTACGATTTTGGGTAATACCAAAGCCAATCACAGGTGCAATTGAACAACCATGACCCGGTAGTACAGAATCGATTAACGCATTTGAGTAGAATTGGCGGTTTTCGCGGCTACTGATACGCTGTGACATTCCTTCTAGATCCACTTGGCGTAGGTTCGCAAATTCTTCTTCTGGGAAAGCGGGCATTAATTCTGATTTGTCTTCTGGAAGCGTCCCGCCTGCTTCAAGATCGATTAGAACATTTTTCTTCGTTAAGTACATACCAGATTCATTCGCAGCTTGCATGATGCCTGGGTGCCAAATAACACCACCCGTGTCATCTTCGCCAAGGCATGTGAACAACCAGCTGCCATCAGGCCCAGTATTAGTAAAGCCACGGAATAGCCACGTTGGTACTGAAAGAATATCGCCTTCTTTTGCCGTGTACTCGTATTCACCTTTTGATCCCCAACGGAAGGTGTACTCACCATAAGTACACATGAATACCTCAGCACTAAAGTGGATATGTAGGTTATTCGTTACACCATTTGGCATTGATGCCGCACCAATATTAAAGCCATGTTTCTCTTTTAGGTTAACAACTTGGTTTTCACTTTGCGTTACGCCCGGACCAATGAGTGAGTAGTTACCTTTTGGAATGGAACCTGGTAGACGGCAATCAAGAAAGGCTTCGGTACAAGATACATATTCTTCACTTTTGATTAGGCGTTCTTGTGCTTCACGTTGAGTTACGTTCATAGGGATTTCCTTATTTCTGGGTATTATTGTAATGATTGATCCATGCCAATCCGGCTTGGGTTGTGCTTGCTGGTCGATATTCACAGCCAATCTGACCTTGATAGCCGTTGTTATCGATCAAGCGGAATAGATAGTTATCATTTAGCTCACCACTATTGGGTTCATTGCGATGAGGGACTGAGGCCGTTTGAATGTGGCCGACATAATTCATGTATCGTTCATAGAGTTTGGTTACATCCCCATGCACGATTTGAGCGTGATAGATATCGAACTGTAATTTCACGTTGTTCCGATTGATTTGCTCAATTAACGCGACCGCTTTATGAAAATCGCACAGATAGTAGTGCGGGTTGTCACGGCGGTTTAGCGGCTCAATCAAAACATCAATCTGGTGCTCGGCAAACAGATCGGCAGCATAGCGAATGTTATCGATAAAGATTTCATCACTGAACGATAACTCGTTTCCCTCAGGAAGACTGCCTGCCATCACATGCACTTTACGACATTCTAGGCCAACCGCGTAATCAAGAGCCTTGGCAATACTTTGTTGAAAACGCTCTTGATACTCGGCAATGGCAGCAAAGCCTCGCTCGCCTTGTTCCCATTCGCCAGCGGGAGCATTAAACAGTGAAAACTCAAGTTGATGCTTTTCAAGTGTTTGTTGCAGCGTTTCTATCGGCAGTGAGTAGGGGAACAAGCACTCAACATAGTCAAAGCCTGATGCGCTCGCTTGCTCAAAGCGCTGCTCAAAGGGGAACTCTTGGAACAGCATTGACAAATTTGCAGAAAATGTGGCCATTATTTTTTCATCTCGCGGAGCTCTTGTTGCTCTTGTTCATTTAAGTAACGCACGTCATGCCCTTTGAGCATCAGCGCCAACTTGGCTGTTTCTTCAAGCTCTTCAGCGTTATCGACCGCATCATAGAGATCCGTACCACAGACAACAGGACCATGATTAGCAAGCAAAAAGGCTCTGTTATTGGCGGCTAGACGAGCCAAGTCTTGTGCAATACGGGGATCCCCCGGCTTGTAATAGGGTACAACAGGTAATTGACCGATACGCATGATGTAGTAGGGTGTGCAAGCCTTAAGTGCATTGGTGTAATCCAAGTCTTTCAAACAGGAAACTGCTGTTAATGCCGTACAGTGAAGGTGAACAATAGCACCACAGTCAGGCTTCTCGCGATAAATCGCCAGGTGAAACTCTGCTTCTTTTGAAGGCTTATCACCACTTAAATGTTCACCGTCCATACTCACAACAGAGAGACGATCCATATTGAGTCGGCCTAGAGATGAACCTGTTGGAGTGGTTAAGATATTGCCATTAGGCAACCGCAGTGAGATATTACCAGCCCCACCTGTCGCGTAGCCACGTTCAAACAAAGACTGACACAAGTTCACAAATTCTTTTCTTAGCTCTGCCTCAGATTTAAACATGAAACATCTCCTGAGCTTGAGAAAAGAACTGCTCACTACCGAAGTTACCTGATTTAAGTGCTAAGGCAAAGTGACCGTCGAGTGAGAATACCCAAGGTACGCCTGGGGCAATCTCTTTACCAATATTGAGCGCCGCTAAGTTGAGGTGTTGAGTAACCACTCCAGAGGTTTCGCCGCCCGCAACAATAAAGTTTCGAATACCACGATCAGAGAGTATTTCTGTTAGTTTGGCAAAGAAAGCTTCAACAGCGGTGCTGGCTTTTTCTGCGCCGTATTGCTGCTGGATCTGCTTCAGCTTTTCAACATTGGCGGTTGCATACACCATCGGAGCATAGTCAAGACCTTGCTGCTCCATTACCCATTCAGATACTTGTTGGGCATAATAGTCATCAGTGAGGCAACGCTCAGCTTCAATAGCATAGGTAGGTGCTTTGTCTTGGTATGCTGCAACTTGAAGGTTGGTCATTTGTGAACATGAACCAGACAGAACGACACCCGGTACTTTGTTCGGTACTTTCATCTCTGAGTCTTGCTTCTTATGTTGAGAGGCAACGGCTGCGATATGATAAGCCAAACCCGAACCACCAGTAATAAGAGGCATATCGACCAAAGACTGTGCAATTAGAGATAATTGCTGCTCGTTGAATGCGTCCACTACAGCATATTTATGCCCTTCTTGCTGAGCGACGGCGTACGCTTTTAAGATGGCATCGCAACCTTGTTCTACCGTTTGGTAGTTGACGAGTGTTGTTGTCCCATTTGCTTGGGCATCCATCAAGCGTGCAAGGTTTGAGTCGCGCATTGGTGTGATTGGATGATCTCGCATACCAGATTCATTGAGCAACACTCCATTGACATACAAATTACCATTGAATACGCAACGTCCATTCAAAGGTAATGATGGACAAACAACGGTAAATTTGGTTTTTAATGCTGCCATTAATGCATCTGTTACTGGGCCGATATTGCCCTTCTCGGTACTATCAAACGTAGAACAGTATTTAAAGTAAACATGTGTACAGTCGTTCTGCTGTAAATACGCTAAAGCATTAAGTGATTGCTCAATTGCCTCCGAATGTGCACATGAGCGAGATTTCAAGCTGATTACAATCGCATCAGCATCGGTTTCGATTGGGCTTTGCGGTACGCCACTTAATTGCACTGTGTTTAGCCCGCCCTTTACTAAGAAACTGGCAATATCAGTGCCCCCAGTAAAGTCATCAGCAATAACCCCTATTCGCATTATTTACTCCATATCATCAGCATTATGTTCGGTACAGGCTCTACAATAACCGCATATAACATTTTTTAACACCCTGTAATTTTGTTAACTTAAAACGAAAATACAGGTTTTTTTAGTAAAAGTTGATAAATAACAAGTGGATATGTTCATTTTTGGTGAAGGGTGTCCTTGTTAATATTTGTGATGATAATCAAGATAACGCGAGTTTGTGTTAATAATTGTCATGATAAACTTGTAAATTGTTAATAATTGATAAATTATGAAAGGCGTAAGCACATGCTCATAAGACATAAATAAAATAAAACTATCTGAAATAGATTGAAAAGGACCCTACCATGAGAAAGATTGCCACACTATCCGCTGCTTTAACCTGTATGGTTTCCCTATCTAGCTTAGCGGAAACTACGATTCGTATTGCACACGATAGCCAACCAGGCTCTCCACTGTTTGTTGCGTTTGAAGCGTTTGAAAAAGATATTGAAACCCGTTCAAATGGCGATATTCAGGTTGAGATTTATGGTGCAGGCCAACTTGGTGGGGTACGTGAAACCACTGAAATGGTTCAAGCAAATAACCTTCAAATGACAACGGCAGCATCAGTACTGCTTTCCCCTATCATTCCACAATTTAACGTGCTTGATACTTTCTATATGTTCGAGGATCGCGCCCATGCTCACCGCGTTCTAGATAGTGATGCTGGTCAAGCCCTGCTTAGCAGCATGGATGAAAAAGGGTTTAAAGGCCTTGGCTATCTAGAGCTTGGCTTTCGTAGCTTTACTAATAATGAAAAGCCATTGAAAAACCTTGAAGATTTCAAAAACCTAAAGATTCGCTCAGCAGCAAATCCAAGTCAGATACAAGCATGGAGATCGGCAGGGCTGTCTCCAATGCCATTGGCATGGGGTGAGATCTACACCTCTCTTCAACAAGGGTTAATTGGAGGCCAAGAAAGTGCGATTGATTCTATCTATACTCAGCGCTTCTATGAAGTACAAAAATATCTATCTTTGACAGAGCACATGTACAGTAACCACGTTCTGTTTACGAATACAGCGTTTTGGGAGCAACTTTCCGATTCAGACAAAGCCTTGGTTGAACAATCGATCGAAACATTCATAGCGAATCAACGTACGCTAGCAGAGGAACAAAACCAAGCGACACTCGCAACATTAAAAGACGCGGGCGTCAACATTAATTCTGTTCCAACTGAGACTCGTGAGCAACTGAAACAAGCTCTCAATTCGGCTGTGATGGAAGAAATCAAAGCGAAGACAGGTGATGAACTGTACACATTCGTTATGCAGAAGACCGAATCTCTACGTTAGAAAATCATGGAGAGGGCACGACAGTGCCCTAATTAAGTTATGTTGAAAAAAACGTTTAACCTATTGGATAAATACTTTGAACCGAGCATTATTGTCACCTTTACTCTTGGTTTGTTTACTTTTATTTTCTTAGAGATTGTTTTACGTCCATTCAATATCTCAATTGCTTGGTCCGGTGAAGCGGCTCGCTTTTTATTTGTGTGGGTGATTTATCTTGGAATTAGTTATGCGATCCGTGACGGACGCCATATTCGTGTCTTAGCACTGGTCAAATTACTACCGGTTAAAACTCAACAGTTTTTGAATTTAGTTAGCAATTTAGTCTTTCTTAGCTATCAAGGCATCGTGCTTTATTATGCGATAAAAATTACCGAAAAGAGTTTTCGTCTGGGGCAACTTGCACCCGCAATGGAAATACCACTCGCATTCCTTTACGTCTGCCTTGTGGTCAGTGCTGCTCTTTCAATTATTAGATTATCTATCACCATTAAACGCGATATATCGATCCTTTTCAATATTTCAGCAAACAACGCAGTAACGAAACAAGCCTAACTGGATAATAACTATGACTACGCCAATTCTATTTTTTTCTCTCACTTTGCTGGTCGCAATTGGGGTTCCTATTGGTATTGCACTTGGCTCTGCAAGTATTCTCGCCATTTTGAATCTCCCGTTTCTTAATATAGATTTCTATGTTCAAGGGCTAGTATCTGGGCTAGATTCATTCCCACTCATCGCTATTTTGCTCTTTACACTGGCGGCAAGCATTATGAGCCATGGCGGTATTTCGAACCGCCTACTTGCACTTTGTCAGAGCTTTTTCGGCCATTACACTGGCGGTCTTGGTGTAGTAGCAATTATGTCGTGTATATTTTTTGCTTCTGTGTCAGGTACGGGCTCGGCAACCGTTGCGGCTATTGGTCTTACTATGATCCCGATGATGGTTAAAAGTGGCTATGACAAAGCCTATGCAGGCGCTATGATTGCGACAGCTGGTGGTATTGGTGTCATTATTCCACCGAGTGTAGTTATGATTGTGTATGCTATTGTTTCTGGGCAATCAGTATCTGCGATGTTCATGGCGGGTATTGTTCCGGGTATTGTTGTTGGTCTGTTTTTGCTTGGGTACAACCTGTATCAATCAAAGAAACATGGTTATGTGGGCACGCCACGAAAAGCGACATGGTCTGAGCGTTGGCAAGCATTCAGTGAGGCAAAAGAAGCATTGCTTCTGCCAATGATCATTTTAGGTGGTATTTACAGTGGTCTGTTTACGCCTACTGAGTCAGCAGCGGTTGCAGTGGCTTATGGCATTGTACTTAGTATGTTCTACTACAAAGAGCTAACACTAAAGGGGTTAGCTAAGATGACTCTTGAGTCTGCTCTTCTTGTTTCAACTGTACTGGTGATTGTTGGTGCATCCGTGGCATTTGGGCGTATCTTAACCATTGAGCGTATCCCAAGTATGATCACGGAATTTATCTTAGGGATTACTGAAAACAAGATTCTCATCCTACTGTGTATCAACTTGCTTTTATTATTAATCGGCACTTTCTTAGAAACTCTGGCCGCCATCGTTATTTTGACGCCTATCCTATTGCCAGTGACTGCATCTATCGGTATGGATCCGGTTCACTTCGGTATTGTTATGGTGGTCAACCTAGCCATTGGTTTTGTGACTCCACCATTGGGTGCAAACCTGTTTATGGCATCGCAAGTTGGCGATATTCGGTTTGAAGATCTCTCACGAGCCGTCATGGGTTGGATCGCTAGCATGATTGCAGCTCTTATGTTAATTACTTTCGTGCCTGAAATCTCGCTGTGGCTACCTAGCGTAATGGCAAAGTAAATTTATCTCGTGCCCTTGTTCTAAAATTATAAATAAAAACAAGGGCAAACCTAATATTCCTTAGACTATCTAGTGCTGTTAATATGACGGTGCTTACGAATATCGGAAACAACTATGATCCCAGCAGAGCGTCACAGAACTATACTTTCTCTACTTTCAACCCATGAGGTTATAAGTATTAATGAGCTAGCAGATCGGCTGCAAGTCTCACATATGACAATTCGTCGTGATATCGCCAAACTCGAAGAGCTGGAAAAAGTGACTTCAGTTTCTGGCGGTGTGCAACTCACTCAGATACTCGAGAGTGAGCCATCTCATGATGTTAAGTCGGTTCTAAAATCGAATGAAAAATCAGTCATAGGCTATATTGCAAGTCAATTGATTCCGAAGAAGAGCACAATATACCTTGATGCGGGTACAACTACACTCGAGATTGCTCATCATATTGCTCAGCGAGATGATTTGCTGGTGATCACTAACGATTTTGTAATTTCAGCTTACCTGTCACGCCATGGTGAATGTGAGTTATACCATACTGGTGGGCGTGTGGATAAAGCCAACCAATCCAGTATTGGAGGTAAAGTCGCGGAATTTTTAGCCTCGATGAATATCGATATTGCCTTTATTTCAACATCTTCATGGAATCTCAATGGAATTTCGACACCGAGTGAACCTAAGGTTGTTGTTAAAAAAGCGATAGCCAGAGCCGCACAAAAGAACATTCTTGTCAGTGACTCATCTAAATATGGGCGAGTTGCGACGTTTCATGCAATAGGCATCAAATGCTTTGACACAATTGTTACAGACACTGAGTTTCCAGTTCATGTTCAAAATGAGCTTGAAGATAAAGGTATTAAAGTTTTAACTGCCCATCTTGATGAACCTATCTCTTCTTTGAATAACAAGGTAACGATGCCCGATTGATAGGGCTGTGTTGTTAAAATTGACCCCCAGCTTTAATTTGGATATGAAGAACAATTATGTTGGACCTTCTAAATCAGCTGTCCTTCTCCCTTTCCATTGTTACGCCGATTTTTTTAATCATTTTGCTAGGCTACGCCTTTCGGCGTGTCAATTGGATTGATGCAAATTTTATCGACATTGCCTCGAAACTTGTTTTTCGAGTTGGTTTACCTGCGATGTTGTTTATTAGTATTGCTACTTCGGAGCATGACTTTACTCAAGCTTTTGATTTTATATTGTTTTCCGTTATTTTGACTGTGGCGTTTTTTATTGTTTGCACTCTATCGACCAAGTTGATCTTTAAACATTCGGAAGATCATGGTGTATTGATACAGGGCTGCTTTAGAGCCAATACGTCTATTATCGGTGTTGCTTATGTCGACAATGCATTTGGTAGTCAAGGTGTTGCACTTGCTGCTCTATATATCGCTGTGATTACAGTGGTATATAATATTCAAGCGGTTATCTGTTTATCACCTCGTAAGCAGGGCTCTCAGTCTATCAATATAACAACCCTTGTAACGAACTTAGGCAAAAATCCACTAATTATTTCAATTGTCTTGGGCTTACTTGTTGCGCTCTTTCCTATTAGTTTACCGAACGTGATGGTAGATACAGGTAATTATTTAGCGAAAATGACCTTGCCTCTCGCGCTCATCTGTACAGGAGGGAGCTTGAATTTAAAGATGTTACGCAATAATCAAGGGCCAACTTGGTTTGCGTCATCCTATAAATTGATAGTTGCTCCGCTGTTGTTCACCTTTTTTGCTTACTATTTTGGCTTTCGCGGTATTGAATTGGGGGTATTGTTCTTTATGAACGCAGCTCCAGTTGCGGCCGCAAGCTATGCAATGGTACTGGCATTGGGCGGTAATACTACTTTATGCGCCAATATAATCGGTCTGACAACCTTGCTATCTAGCCTCACAGTATGTTTGGGGATGTTGGTTTTAATGTTACTGGAGGTTAATTAGTAATCATTCGAACGAGATTAAAATAAGCATACGTATTGGCAGTTTTGCATGATGATACCGAGCTGGTTCTAATAAAGAGGTAGTGAAAAGAGCGCTCTTACTGACAGTGTAAGAGCGCATCAAAAGTCTTGAAGTATGCGTAGTCGAGTTATATTGAGTAATTAATGTGGTGATAACGATGGTTAGTTAACAAAGCTAATCCAACTACTCATCCACCAATTGTCGGATCACTTTTATCACCGGAAGTTGTTCTAGCTCTTTTAAGTAGATTAAATAGGACTTTGATTTTATCTCGAGGTCAGAAATTTTGACCATTGTAATGTTTGGATGTGGCTGAAACTCATGTAGCCCGACATAACTAATGCCAAGCCCATAAATACTCGCTTCTCTCACACCTTCGCGGCTGTCGATCTCAAGTTCATTGTGGATGACAACGCTATTTCGTATTAATTCATCCTCAATGATTTTTCGGGTTGTTGAGCCTGGCTCTCTATGGACAAGTTTGACTCCTTCTAACTCTGCTAGTGTTATCGATTTACGTTCAGCTAGCTTGTGAGTGTTAGGGACAACCAGTACCACCGGCTGCTCTGCCACTTTGGTTGAAACCAGTTTGGGGTTTGGGTCACGATAAGCCAGCATGCCTATTTCTAGCTCTCCGCTTAAAACACTATTGCGGATCTGATCTGAGCCACCGGTACGAATCTTTACATCAATATCAGGGTAATAACGTTTGAATCGTTCAATCAGTGATAGCACTGCCGCAGGGCTAACTGCTCCCACGTTAAATTGCCCAATCTTCAGTAAGCCGCGAGCTTCCAATAGCTTTTTGGCTCGTTCTTGCAGTGAAAAGATCAGTCGAGTTTGTTCATACAACTCTTTGCCTGTGTAGGTCAGCCGGTTGTTATTTCGTTGTCTATGCAGCAGGACTACGTTGTATTGCTCTTCCAGCTCACGAACTTGCGCCGTAATAGTCGGCTGAGAAATGTTGAGTGCCTCTGCCGCTTTAGCGAAGCTGCCGAGTTTTGCCACGGTGTGAAAAGAGCGTAATTGTGTGTGTTTCATTTCGTTTCCTAACTACTGACGTTGCCGCGCATATGTCGGTATCTAGCGGTCTATTGCTGTGCCTTACACGCACAGAACTGAGCTTCGGTTTTTTCTATGTTAGGAGTGATTAAATAGTATTTTCATTAAACATTAGTGTCATTTTCATAAATTAAAGTTTGCACATCGAAACGAACAAGACACGAGAGACACAACGATGTGGCAATTTCACAACCCAGTCAGTATTAGCTTTGGGCAAGACGCGCTACCTGCTTTGGACGCTGCGCTAAATGGACGTAACTACGCAATTGTGACTTATGATCATCCCTATTTTGATGAGTTAGCGGGAAAGATTCTAAGCTCTATTGCGGGTGGCCAAGCTGTATTTAATCAAGTCTCCGAAAACCCAGATATCGCCGACTTGCCTGTGATCTGCGAAGCCTTTTCAGCGCACGAATCAGATGTAGAAGTGTTAGTCGCCATCGGTGGTGGCTCGGTGATTGATACCACTAAGTCATTGGCGGTCTCCAAGTCGAATGCTTGGGTAATTCACAATGTTCTGGTGGAAGGTGAGGATGTTGCTAACGCACTACCCATGATTGTGTTGCCGACGACCACAGGTACTGGCAGCGAAGTCACCTGCTGGGCGACGATCTGGGACAATGCGTCAAGTAAGAAATTTTCTCTGAGTGACCCAAGCTTGTATCCAGAAACAGCGATTTGCGACCCGAAATTAACCCTAGAACTGCCTGTTTCGTTAACAGTACAAACTGGGTTAGATGCACTTTCCCATGCAATGGAGAGTATCTGGAATTGTAACTGTAACCCAGTGTCACTGATGTTTGCTCAGCAAGCGATCAAGACGATTCTTTCAACACTCCCAGAGCTCGTTAAGACACCAAACAACCTGCAGCTACGTAGCTTGATGATGCAGGGCTCACTCAACGCTGGCTTGGCATTTTCGAATACCAAAACATCCATCTCTCATAACCTTTCTTATGCGGTCACACTAAGCAAAGGGCTACCTCATGGCATTGCTTGCTCATTTACTTTGCCTGCGGTTCTAACCTCGTTCTCTGATTCGGATTGTGAAACTTCGATGCACCTGCGAACGATTTTTGGCGCAGATCTTAACGCAGCGGCGGAAGAACTCGAAACATGGATTCATGCATTAAACGTACAAACTCAACCAGAAGATTATGGTTTTACACGCTCAGAGTGGAAGCAAGTGGTGGAAGACGCCCTGCAAGGAGAGCGTGGCAAAAACTTTTCTGGTTGTTCCAAACAACTAATGAATATTTTCTTTTAAAGGTAACGGATTATGAACACCAAAAAATCACTACTGAAATGGTCTATTGCGGCCAGTACTGTATTCGCTTCTTTGTCGGTACAGGCGTTAGATGATCTCAAAATAGCGCTGATTCCTTCAGAAGATTCACGCGCGATGATCAAACAAAGCGAAGTGCTGATTAATAGTTTGAGTGAACAGCTGGGCGTTGAAGTCGAAGGTTTTGTCGCGACCGATTACAACGGTGTGATTGAAGCTTTGCGAGCAGGCCACGTCGATATTGCTTATCTTGGTCCATTTTCGTACGTGAAAGCTGCGGAAGTTGCCGATGTTGAAGCGTTTGTTGTGGCAGAAACGGTTAAAGCGGGTGACGTGGCGTACCACAGCCAAATTATTGCACCAGCGAATGCAGACAATATCAATCAATTGTCTGATCTCAAAGGTAAGGACTTTGCGTTTGTTTCTCCGACTTCGACTTCTGGCTACGTGTTTCCATATGTTGGGTTACGCAGTGAGGGGATAGAGCCTCGCCAATTCTTTGCCAACGTGGTGTACACCGGCGCACACGATGCCAACATTCTTGCTGTGAAACATGGCCGAGTGGATGCCGCTACGGTTGCAGACCGTATTCTTAACTCTGCAGTTGAGAAGGGCATTATTGGCAAAGATGAGTACAAAGTGATTTGGCGTTCGGAATCGATTCCAGAGTCGCCAATGGTGTGGCGTAACGATATTCCAGAAGCTGATAAAGAGCGTATTAAACAGGCGTTTCTATCAATGAAATCCGTGCAATTTGGCGACCAAGGCATTGTGAACCGCTATGTCGAAACCAATGATGCAGCATACGACCCAGTGCGCGAAGCGGCTAAATTTAAGTAACTGAGTTGCTAAGGAACCATGATGTTAAAAATTAATAAGTTACATAAGTCTTATGGTGATAATCAGGTACTGCGAGGCATCGACTTAACGATCAACGAAGGGGAGTTTGTGGTGATTTTGGGCCCATCGGGTGCGGGTAAATCCACACTGCTACGTTGCATCAACAGGCTCACCGAAGCGACGGACGGCGAAATTGAACTGAACGGCCACAATATTGCTCATGTGAAAGGCAAAGATCTGATCAAAATTCGCCAATCCGTCGGGATGATATTCCAGCACCACAACCTCACTAAGCGTTTGTCGGTGCTTAAAAATGTGTTAGTTGGACGTATGTCTAACTTACCGTTTTGGAGCTGTGCATTGCAGCTATTTCCTAAACAAGACATCGACATTGCCAAAGAGTGTTTAGATCAAGTTGGCCTTGCCGATAAGCAAAACGCTCGTGCCGATAGCCTAAGTGGCGGCCAGCAGCAGCGCGTAGGTATCGCGCGAGCACTGGCGCAAAACCCAGCATTGATGTTGGCCGATGAGCCAGTTGCGAGCCTCGACCCTAAATCGTCACGTAAGGTGCTGACTTACATCCAAAACAGCTGTAAGCAGCGTAACATCGCCGTGCTGTGTAACTTGCACCAAATTGATTATGCGATGGAGTTTGGCGAGCGGATTGTGGGCTTATCGGAAGGCAAAGTCATTTTTGATGGACTGCCAGAAGACTTAACACCAGACATCGTGAGCAAAATCTACTCCGGCCTAGAAGACGACAGCATTAGTCAGCTTGTATTACGCATGGCTGAAAAACGCCGTCAGCAACGCATCCAACAAGACAAGGTGGCTTGAAATGAAATCTAGCAACTTACAGTTTATTGCCAACCCTCCAAAGAAAGGCTGGTGGGTTTTGATCCCAATCGTGGCAGCTATTTATGCGCTGCTGCATTGGTCGGCCATCGGTGCCCGCATGGATGTATCTTCGTTGGTGAAAGGCTTGCCTTGGATTTGGGATTTTCTCTCTCGCATGTTGCCACCAAACCTAGGTTACATTAGCGATAGTCTAATTGACCCAGCCATTCAAACTCTGCAAATCGCCTTATGGGGAACAGTACTTGCGGTTGTGCTGGCGCTACCGACTAGCTTTCTTGCGGCTAAAAACGTCACACCCAATATAGCGATATACCACTTATCACGCCAAATACTGAATGTACTGCGTGGTATTAACGAGCTGATTCTGGCACTGATCTTTGTGGCGGCCGTGGGGCTTGGGCCTTTTGCTGGCGTACTAGCACTATCTCTGCACGGCACGGGCATGGTAGGGAAATTCTTTGCTGAAGCCATAGAAGAGATGGACCAAGGCCCAATTGAAGCAATGAAAGCTTCGGGTTGCTCCAAGTTACAAATCATTCTATTTGCAGTGCTTCCACAAGTATTTCCGAACTGGATCAGCGTCATCTTGTATCGCCTTGAAGCGAACATCCGAATCTCAGCAGTACTAGGAATGATTGGCGCTGGCGGGATTGGCTTTGAACTGATGACTTCTATGAAGATGTTCGAATACAGCGATACAGCGGCTTGTGTACTGGTTATTCTGGCGTTGGTGTTCTCTACTGACATTATGTCGGCAAAGTTACGTCAAATGATTCGATAAGTTTCAAAACGGAAAAATTCAGGCTGTGACGTTGATAGATATAAATAGAGCTAACTGTTGAAGTTAGCTCTAAGGGGAGTATTGCTAATCAATTAAATAGCCACGCTATGTATCTGGCTCTGCTGACAGAAAAATACGTCATGCAGCGCACATATAGACATTTGATACTCGTTGTCATCAACGACAAACTGAACATTGACATTACGTATTGATGAATGAACGGCGATTGGAGTGATATCTTTTTCCATTAAAGCCAAGACGCCTTTAGCCAGTGCCTCATTGGTATCAAACTGAGAACCAATAACAGAGATCAGGGCAACCATTCGACCTTTAATGTTGGCCTGCGGGAAACGTTTCTCCGTCTTATAAAGCACTTTATTTAACGCATCAGTACTTCCTGTTAGGTAGTACGTCATCGAGTTGGCGTTCATCTCTTTTCCGACAAGCCTAACGCGAGTATCTGTGATGATCTCCATTAAGTCATAGCTGACATTATCGACACAGCCAACCATCGCTTGATCAAATAGATGTAGAGCGAATACTTTCTCTTTACCTGCGATGATCTCCACTTTATCCATAGTGGGGCGGTATTCCCCTGAGATCAGTGTGCCAGGGTGAAGAGGTTCGAACGTGTTTTTAATTTGTAGTTCGATGCCACTCTCTCTCAGGCCGGCCGCTGCGTTGGGATGAATCGCTTCCATGCCGAGGTTGGCAAGTTGATCGGCAACGTCGTAATTTGTTTCTCCCAATGGGAGTACTTTTTCAGCTCCGACGACACGAGGATCTGCCGAACTCAGGTGATACTCTTTATGGATGATGGCCAAGTCAGCATGAGTTAATGAAGCAATTCGACTGAATGTCATTTCGCTGTAGCCGCGGTCATAAGTGGACATGAGCCCTTCTTTACATGACGCATATCCAGTGACAATAGGAAGTTCTTTACTTGTATCGATGTCTGAAAATGCTTGGAGAATACATTCGTCCAAACTCGCTGGCACTTGTGTGTCCCAGCCAGATAAATCTACAAAACGAGCATTGTAGCCCATATTTTTTAGCTTCAACGCCGTGTTGTACGCACTGTGCGCTTCACCAATGGAAGCAAGAAATTCTCGAACCTGGGGCAAGTAATGACGAAGTGAAAACTGTCCATATTGGCAGGTTTCTAATATATTCGAAATGCACACTTTCGCTTCTGAAATACGAGAACGAATAAACTTGTCCGCACGCATGCGATTCATCGGATCTGCAAACATATGTTCATTGGTGAGTAACATTTGCTGCTCAACGTAGTCTAGCGCTTGCTGCCAGTTATCTTCTCGCTTAGCAACCAATTGATAGACGCCGGGTTTACTGGTTTTTTTGCATTCGAGTAGGGCGTCAGTAATGCCAGAGTAAGCCGATACGACAAACACTCGGTTATACATTTCCTCCTCGCTATCTTTGATTAAAATATTATCTAGAACAGCATCGAATGCGGTCATGGAAGTACCGCCGATTTTCTCTACGGTATAAATCATGTTAAAGCCTTTTGTTTGATTGTGAGTTGTGCAGGTGTGGTGGCTAGGTCGTTATGACCTAGCCAGGAAACGTTTTTTAGTCGATGAGTGGGTAAACGCCATTTTCATCGTGCGTTTCTTTACCTGTAATAGGTGGGTTGAACACACATGCCATCACCATCTCTTTTCCTTTATAGGCACGAAGATAGTGTTCATCATGTTTATCTAAAATGTAGAGTGTCCCTGGTTTAATTGGGTAAGTCTTACCGCCTACCACTTCAATTTCGCCCTCACCACTCATGCAATAGACGGACTCTAGATGATTTTGATAGTGGATGTGCGTTTCTGTGTTTTCAAAAATGGTAGTGATATGAAAGGAAAAGCCCATTTTGTCATCTTTCAATAACATGCGAACACTTTCCCATGTTTCAGAAGCAACCCTACGCTCGCTGTCACGGCACTCTTCTAATGTACGTACAATCATCTTGTTTCTCCCAGTTACGACGCTTTTTTAAATTGTTGCTCGATGATAGATTCAACGGCATTTTTAAAGATATCTAGGCCTTGTTGTAGCTCAGACTCGGTGATCGTTAGTGGAGCAAAAAATTTGACCACTTCATCGTTTGGTCCCGCGGTTTCAATGACTAAGCCATTGTCAAAGCAGTGCTTGACGATATCGCTTGCCAACTCACCACTATGACACTCAATCCCCATCATCATTCCGCGACCTTTGCGAGCGACGAACTTATCCGGGTATTGGAGCAGCGTAGACTGGATCACTTCAGAAACCAGTGCTGAACAGTTTGAGATGTGCTCCTCGAAAGGGGCGCTGTCGGTCCAATACGCCTCAATTGCCTTTGTCGCCGTCACAAATGCGTGATTGTTACCGCGGAATGTGCCGTTGTGTTCACCCGGATTCCAAATATCAAGCTCTGGTTTCATCAGAACAAGCGCCATCGGAGAGCCATAACCGCCAATGGATTTTGATAGTGTTACCATATCTGGTTTGATGCCCGCAGATTCGAAGCTGAAGAAGGTGCCTGTGCGCCCGCAACCCGCTTGAATATCATCCACAATCAGTAGGATGTCGTGCTTCGAACAGATGTTACTCAATCGCTTTAACCAAGCATCAGAAGCTGCATTCAAACCACCTTCACCTTGCACCGTTTCAATAAGGACGGCAGCAGGTTTGTCCATGCCTGCAGAGTTGTCATTCAACATGGTTTCGAATAATTTCAATCCATCAACGTCGGCATACCCTTCAAATGGAATGCGAGTCACATCGTTTAAACTGGTCCCCGCGCCTTGGCGGTGGTGCTGGTTACCTGTGGCAGCGAGAGCGCCTGCGGTGCAGCCGTGAAAACCATTGGTAAAGGCGACGATAGAGCTACGCCCTTTGGCTTTTCTCGCGAGTTTGAGTGCGGCTTCTACAGCGTTCGTCCCTGTAGGGCCAGTGAATTGGACCTTGTAGCTCAAGCCTCGTGGTTGAAGGATATGCTTGTACAGTGCCTTCAAGAAATCTGCTTTCGCGCTCGAGTGCATGTCCAACCCATGTGTAATACCGTCACTCTCAATGTAGTTAAGCAACGCTTCTTTAAAAATCGGGTTGTTGTGGCCGTAGTTGAGTGACCCAGCACCAGCAAGAAAGTCTAAGTATTTTTCTCCTGATTCTGTTTCTAGCCAACACCCTTTTGCTTTAGTAAATATGACTGGGAAGCTATTACAGTAAGAACGTACTTGTGATTCTTGTTTGTCAAAAATGTCCATGATTAAACCGTTTATCTATCCTTTGGTTTGAGTGGGTTTTAGTGGGATGCGATACAAATACTCAGTATCGTGCTTTCCCTTAAAATGTGTTGCGTGGTCAAGAAAGGTCGAAACACGCCCCTTCTGATCATTTTCTTGATCAATTTTTTTAAACAGCGCCCAAGATGCGCTGTTATCTTGAGTAATCGTTGTTTCAACCGCTTCTATGCTTCTTAAAACTTCCCTTGTGAGCAGTGACTTAATCATCTGATAGGCCAAGCCTTTACCACGGTGATTGGGAGAAACTGCAACCTGCCAAATGAACAGTGTCGTTGGATCGTCGGGCTTGATGTACGCCGAAACAAAACCTGACACCTCATTGTCACAGCGAGCAAGCACACAGGTTTGGCTAAAGTGTGTTGACTGTAAAAAGTTACAGTAGGAGGAGTTCGTGTCGAGCGGAGGGCACTGGGCGATTAAATTGAAAATCTCGTCGCCATCTTCTGCTTTGGGTTCGTTAAACGAACTGTGAGCAAGGCGCTGCTCTTCGATTTCTGGGTAAGCCACCCAAGGTGCTGATACGATCATAGGGATATGCATTTACTTTGAGTTCTAATTAATTTCTAAATCTATTATCACACGTAAATCGCTGTAAAAAGCAAGTAATGCGCGGGTTTAGCTGTTTATTTGTGATTTAAGTCACACTTTGGTGGGTTCGTTGGGGTTGATTTTTGTTTGATGTCTAATGTTTAGTTCAGTAATATTTAAATATGGCGTAACTGAGTTGAGTTAGATACTGAAAATGAAAACCCATATTGCTATGTTTTACTTTTGATAGGCGTTTATTCTGAAGGTTGTTTGTTTTTTTTGTTCAATATCAATATTTTAATGTCTTTTTGTGGCTTGGGTTATAAATCGAGAATCTAAAACAGTTGCTGAGTTGCAAGAAGGCTCAACGCCAATTTGTTTGAATTAGGTTCAAATTTTGTTTAGAGTACAAAATATGAGTGCAAATGTGCATCCAAAGGAGGATTATTTTCATGGCTCCCATACTGGAAGTTAAGGGACTCTATAAGGTGTTTGGAGAAGACACCGAACGCGCTTTTTCTATGATGGAATCTGGCGCAGATAAAGACCAAGTGTTCGCCAAAACAGGACTTACGATAGGTGTCAACGATGCCTCTCTTTCGATTAATGAAGGTGAGATATTCGTCATCATGGGACTATCCGGTTCAGGCAAGTCGACACTAGTCCGCCTGCTCAACCGTCTCATCGAGCCAACAAAGGGTAGTGTTCTGTTTCGAGGGCGAGATATTGCCACGATCTCCGCAGAAGAGCTCAGAGCTGTTCGACGTAACAACATCTCCATGGTGTTTCAGAATTTCGCGTTAATGCCACACATGACGGTGTTAGAGAATGCCGCATTTGGGTTGGAGTTGGCGGGGATGGACTTGGCAACACGTCAAACCTACGCGTCACAAGCTCTCGAAAGCGTTGGGTTGAGTGCTTACAACGAATCCTTTCCAGATGAATTATCTGGAGGTATGAAACAACGAGTCGGTTTAGCGCGAGCGTTGGCTTGCGACCCTGATATTTTATTGATGGATGAAGCGTTTTCTGCGCTCGATCCATTGATTCGAACCGAAATGCAAGATGAGCTTATTCGCCTGCAAAACGAAGATAAACGTACGATCGTATTCATTTCTCATGACCTAGACGAAGCGATGCGTATTGGCGATCGTATTGCCATTATGCAAGACGGCGATGTGGTGCAGGTGGGTACACCGGATGAAATTCTTCATAAGCCAGCTAATGACTATGTTGCCGCTTTTTTCAAAGGGGTAAACATTTCGAGTGCTTTGACAGCCAAAGACATCGCGAAGAAAACACCTGCAGCTGTATTTAAGAAGTCAGAACATGATGGGCCCGCCTCCGCATTGCAACTACTGACCGATAATGACCGCGAGTTCGGCATCATTGTCGATAAGAGTAACCGTTACTCAGGTATCGTTTCACTCGACTCCCTCCGTTTGGCATACAAAGAAAACCGTTCCCTATCAAGTGCTGAGCTGGATTCGACAATCACGCTCGATCCAGAACAATCGATCAATGACATTTTAGGCTCTGTGGCAGAAGCCCCTTATCCAGTCCCTGTGGTTGATGATTCAGGCAAGTACTTTGGGATGATCAGTAAGTCAAGATTGCTTCAAACTTTGGATAAGGAGTAGCACCATGTCATCAGAACAAGCTCAAAATGACCCGTGGTCACAAAGTAGTGAAACGGCGAGCAGCGATCCGTGGGGGGCAAGTCAAGCTAGCACGTCCGCGGATTGGTTAAGCAGCGAAACGGTCGAGCAAAAGCCTTTCGATGTTCTAAACCCTTTTGAAGAATCAGTTTTACCACTGGACTCATGGGTGGAATCAGGGCTCAACTGGTTGGTTGAACATGGTCGACCACTTTTTCAAGCGATTCGTGTCCCAATCGATTTTATTTTAACGTCGTTTGAAACCGCGTTGGTATCTACACCAGCACCTTTCATGATTATGATTTTGTTTCTGCTTGCGTGGCAGTTTTCAAGTTTACGTCTTGGTGTTGCGACATTGCTATCGTTGACGTTTATAGGTTTGATTGGAGCATGGTCGCAAGCCATGACAACACTTTCTCTGGTCATGACATCGGTGTTTTTCTGTTTGTTAATCGGCCTCCCGCTCGGCATTTGGCTGGCGCGTAGTCATACTGCCGCCAAGTTTATTCGTCCCATTCTTGACGCCATGCAAACAACACCTGCTTTTGTCTATTTAGTACCAATAGTCATGTTGTTTGGCATCGGTAATGTGCCGGGTGTCGTTGTGACAATCATATTCGCCTTACCGCCAGTGGTGAGACTCACCATTCTAGGTATACAACAAGTACCAGAAGAGCTCATTGAAGCAGGGCATGCTTTTGGTGCCAATGACAAACAAATGCTTTACCGCATTCAATTGCCTCTTGCTCTACCGACCATCATGGCTGGTGTGAATCAGACCTTAATGTTGTCTTTATCTATGGTTGTCATCGCGTCAATGATTGCTGTAGGCGGTTTGGGACAAATGGTTCTGCGAGGTATCGGTAGGCTCGATATGGGTTTAGCTGCCGTGGGTGGATTGGGTATTGTTGTACTCGCCATTTTATTGGATCGCATTACTCAAGAGCTCGGTCAAAACGTGGGAGACACCAAGACGCGCTGGTATCAAACGGGGCCAATCGCCTTTGTATCAAAAATAATCAAGCAATCTAAACCTTCAAAAGCATTACTTAAGGAGAATTTAAAATGAGCGATTCATGGAAGAAAGCAATTTCAATCAGTGCGTTATCAAGTATTGCATTGTCCTACTCAGTATCGGCGAGCACACTTCCAGGAGAGGGCGTCTCTGTTCAACCCGTTCAATCGACTGTTGCGGAAGAGACCTTTCAAACTTTGATTGTGAACCGAGCACTTGAGGCTTTGGGGTATGACGTCAAAGACACCAAAGAAGTAGACTACAATGTGGCATACACATCGATTGCTAAGGGCGACGCGACGTTTCTAGCAGTTGGTTGGTTCCCGCTTCACGCAGACAAATACGCCATGTCAGGAGGCGATGAAAAGTTCTACCGTCATGGCAACTATGTAAGTAGTGCGGCACAAGGTTACCTGATTGACAAAAAAACAGCCGAAAAATACGGCATTACCAACATCGGCCAGCTCAAAGATCCCAGACTAGCCAAGCTGTTTGATGCCAACGGTGACGGTAAAGCAGACTTGACGGGGTGTAACCCTGGATGGGGTTGTGAAATGGTCATTGAGGAGCAACTTAGTGCCTTTGAATTGAGAGATAATGTCACGCACAACCAAGGCAATTATGCCGCGATTATTGCCGACACGATTTCTCGTTACAAAAAAGGCGACCCTATCTTGTATTACACGTGGACTCCATACTGGGTAAGTGGTGAGCTTGTTCCTGGTAAAGATGTAGTTTGGTTGGAAGTACCGTTTTCCGCATTACCTGGTGAGCGAGAAAATGTCGACACTACTCTACCAAATGGTAAGAACTACGGCTTTGAAATGAACTCAATGCGCATTGTCGCTAACAAAGCGTTCGCAGAGCAGAACCCAGCCGCAGCAAAGTTATTTGAGATCATCAAGCTCAACATTAACGATGTAAGCGCGCAAAATATGATGATGAGCCAAGGTAAGAATAGCTCAGACGATATCGAATCTCATGTTAACGGCTGGATTAAGGCTAACCAAGCACAATTTGATGCCTGGATCTCTGAAGCGAAAAAAGCCGCCTTGTAAGCGATCGTAAATACCTCCCATAAGTGTCTGCTTCAGGCACTTATGTTACCTCTTTCTTTAAAACTTCCTTGGCAAACGCATCATTTCAAATGCCTTCCACCATCAAGGTGTAGTGTTCTTCCTGTCATGTAGTGACTGGCCAACACATATTTAATCCCATCTATCACTTCTTTAAAGCCGGCCTCCGCAGGAATCAAAGCTTTTTGCAGAGCTTTCGCCTTGTAAGCATCGTCATCATGATCATTGAACTTGATCATAGCCGGAGAGACGGTGTTTACTTTGACCTTGGGAGCCAACATGGCAGAAAACGAGAGCGTTAGGTTATTGAGCGCGGCTTTACTGGCGGCATAAGCGATATGTTTTTTACTGCCTTTCTCCGCGACATAATCACTGATATGGATGATGTCTGAAGTTTCGTCACTAGCCACTAGTTGCTCTTTGAGTGTTAAATTGATCAGATAGGGCACGCTCGCATGTACCGTCATCATCTGGCTGATGATTTGAGAGGCGTTTTCACTCGGGTTTTGTTTGTTTTCTGGCTTCCAATCGGAGGCATTATGTATCACTGCTCGAAGTGTCCTGTACTCTCGAGCAACGTAATGAAGAAAACTCTCTAGGCTGCTTTGTTGATAAAAGTCTACCTGCTGCAGGTCCGCTCCACAGTCGCGAAGCTGTTGCAGTTGAGGGTAGTCGCTTCGGTAAGTGCCGATCACTTTATACCCATCTGACAGAAGCTGCTGCGCCAGCGCGAACCCTAGTCTTTTGCCCACACCGGTTATTAGAATCGTCTCACTCATCGTAAAAACTCAGCTCTGGTTTGAGGGTTAGTTTTGAAGATACCACCCAACGCGGTCGTCGTGGTTTCAGAGTTGGCATCCATAACGCCTCTCGATTTCACGCAGTAGTGAGTGGCTTTGATGGTTACGGCAACGTTTTCTGTTTCAACCAGCGCCTGTATTGCGACTAAGATTTGTTGTGTCAGACGCTCTTGAACTTGAGGGCGCTGAGCAAAGAATCGAACAATACGATTGATTTTCGATAACCCCAGTATTTTAGATTCAGGGATATAGGCGACTTGTGCTAGGCCATCGATGGTGATGAAGTGATGCTCGCACGTTGAAGTTAAGTCGATGTCGGATACTTTAACTATCTCATCAACCGACATTTTGTTGTCTATAACGCTGATTTTTGGGAAGTTATTGTAGTCGAGCCCAGAAAATATCTCGTGTACATACATCTTGGCAATTCGGTGTGGTGTCTCAGCGAGGCTGTCATCGGTCAAGTCCAATCCTAGTGTGCTCACTACTTCAGTTAGCAGCCCTTTGATACGGTTGTACTTCTGATCGCTGTTCATTTCGCTCGGTGTCATTGGCGTTTCAAGCCCTTTCGCCAACAAAGCTTCTCTTACTTTTTCTGCTTCTTTAGTTAACATAGCCTCGATCCTTATGCATTGTTGTCTTGGTCTGCTTCATAGCTCAGGGTAAGCGAAACGGAATCCGCAAAACGCAGTGCGTGAGGCTTGTCAATTCTCACTTGCGCGTAACGAACCCATGAATGGTCGATACAGATTCCAAGCACATCGCTGGTTAATTTTTCTAGGAGCAAAAATCGTCCGGATTCGACGTGCTGAATGATTTTCTTGCAAATGTTTTTGTAGTTAAGCGCATTGTCCACATCATCAGCTAGGCACAAGTTGTTGGCGGGGTAGTGGATTTCCGCGTTGATAACGATGTCTTGCTGCTTGGTTTTCTCTTCTTCGTTGAAGCCAATGTAGGTTCGTAGTCTGAGATTTGTAATGGTGATAATGGCGTTGTGATTCATAAAAGTTTCCCGTCCTTTGAAAGTGAAGTCAGTTACGTGCTTTTTTCAGGAAAAGATCAGTAAGGGTGAAGAGATACAGAGCTTGCCTGCTACCTTTCTTCGTGTAGAGCGGCCTAGGTAACATGCCGAGTAAAAGAGATGGGCTGAGTTTTTTGACTCGATTGGTCGAAGTTGTCCCATAGCTGCTGATAGGAAATGTCGAGAGTAGGGTGGCGTTTTTGAGCAGCGATATCGACAAGTGGTCGCAGCACGAAAGCGTATTCGGTGATTTCACCTCTAGGCAGTTCTACTCCGTCAATAACTCCGACTAGATCATCGTAAAGAAGGATGTCGATATCCATCGTCCGTGCTGCAAATGCTTTGGTTTGACGCTCACGACCATTATCTAATTCGATCTGATGAAGTATCTTCGACAAGTCGGCAACCGAAAGATCGCATTCAAAGCCGACGACTAGGTTAAGGAAATTGTCCCCTTCAAAACCAACCGGCACACAATCGTAGAACCTGGAAATATGAAGAGGGGCGAAGCGAGTTTCCAGTGCCTCAAGAGACTGTGTGACGTGATATTCGCGATTGATGTTGCTGCCGATGCTTACATAAACGGTTGCCATAGAATTTTCTTCCCTTTTTAGGCAACCAGTTACGTTTCATTTCGTAGTTAAGATCAGGTGTGTGTCTCTTAGTGCCTGTAGGCTCAAAGAAAACGAAGCACCGTTGTAATTAAAAACACCTTGCTTGGGTCTTATCTTTACTCAATGGTCTGTTGGTAATAATGTATTCTTAAATATCCTGAATGAGGTCTGGAACAATCGTGTTTCACAAGGGTACACTTTCAGCCAAAGCCTTTTGCTAGGCATCTATGACAAGCGTTGTTCGCCACCACATTGGTGAAGCGACGTTCTTATCACTTAACTAAGTAACAATATGACGAAAAAGTACACAACCTCCAGTCACTGGGGGGCAGGGATTGCAGAGGTCAAGGACGGCAAATTAGTTCGCGTCAGTGCACATCCACTTGATACGGATCCTTCTCCTATCAATGACAATATGCATAGCTCTCTTTATGGCTCAGCCAGAATAAAGAAACCGGCTGTTCGTAAAAGCTATCTTGAGAATGGTCCACAGCACAAAAATAACACAAGGGGTCAAGAGCCTTTTGTCGAGGTTTCTTGGGAAACAGCCTTCGGCCTCATCAGTAAAGCGGTTAAGTCCACTCGTAATGAGCACGGTAACGAAGCGATATTCGGCGGCTCTTATGGTTGGGGCAGTGCGGGTCGCTTTCATCATGCACAAAGTCAGCTTAAACGATTCTTAACCTGCGCTGGTGGATTTGTAAGTAGTGAAGGTAACTACAGCTACAACACGGCACTTATCCTGTTGCCACATATTGTCGGTGACTTTAACAAAATGACATCGACTGCAACTCGCTGGTCTACGATCGCCAAAGAGGGGGAGTTGGTCGTTATGTTTGGTGGGGTACCACTTAAGAGCGCTCAAGTGTCTCCTGGCGGTTGTACACGTCACCGATTGAAAGACGAGCTACTGGCATGTCGCAAAGCGGGTGTGGAGTTTATCGACATCAATCCGTGTCGTTCAGATTCTCCGGCAGAAATTGAAGCAGAATGGCTGGCTGCAGTACCGGGATCTGATTCCGCGATCATGCTTGGACTTGCACATACCTTACTTGTTGAAGACCTTCATGACAGCGCATTCCTCGACAAATACACGGTTGGGTTTGACGAAGTTAAGGCTTATCTGCTTGGTGAGAAAGACGGCATCGCTAAAACGGCAGAGTGGGCGAGTGCTTTATCGGAGATTCCAGCTGAACGCATTAAACAGCTTGCTCGCCAGATGGCAAAGTCACGCACCTTTATCTGTACCGCAGCAGGGGTTCAAAGAACGGAGCATGGCGAACAGACGCTTTGGGGAACGATCACCCTAGCTTCTATGCTTGGCCAAATTGGCTTACCTGGTGGTGGCTACGCTATTGCATACGGTTCTGATGGTGGGATTGGACTGATGCATCGTCCTATTCGCTGGCCAGCATTTCCACAACGCAAAAACGACGTTGACGCGTTTATTCCGGTGGCGTGTGTCTCTGACATGTTGCTCAACCCTGGGGCTGAATACCAATACAACGGTATGGATCTCACTTATCCGGACATTCGTATGGTTTGGTGGGCCGGCGGCAACCCATTCCACCACCATCAAGACATTAACCGCTTGATAGAGGCATTCCAACAGCCAGAAACTATTATTGTTAATGAAATTAACTGGACATCAACAGCAAGATTTGCCGACATTGTATTACCTGTAACAACAACACTCGAACGAGAAGATATCGGTGCTGGCTCTCGTGACAATAGCTTGATCCCTATGCCTAGAGTCGTTGAGCCGGTTGGCGAAGCTCGTGACGAGTTTGATATTTTCACAGAGATAGCAAAGCGCTTAGATATTGAAGAGGACTTCACGCAAAACAAGACCTCACGTCAATGGCTTGAGAGCATGTGGCAAAAGCTTATCCCTGAATCGAAAAACTTAGGCGTTGAACTTCCCGATTTTGAAACGTTTTTGAATGGGGACGTTATTGAATTTGCGGATCCGAACCCAGACACTGTATTGCTTGCAGACTTTAGGCAAGATCCAGATTTGCATCCATTGACGACACCAAGCGGTAAGATCGAACTTTACAGTGAACGTATTGCTTCGTTTGGATACGATGATTGTCCAGGGCAGTTTACCTGGTTACCTCCGACAGAATGGTTGAAATCCAAACAAGCGGAAACCTTCCCGCTTCATATGATTTCAGGACAGCCGAAAACTAAGCTGCATAGCCAACTCGACTCAGGTAGTTACAGCCGAAATGCTAAGATTAAAGGGCGTGAGCCAGTGATGATCAATCCGGTAGATGCGAAGGCTCGAGGCATTGAAGACGGCGATATCGTTAAAGTCTTCAATGAACGAGGTGCCTGCCTAGCGGGTGCGGTTGTGACTGAAGATATTCGAGAAAGAACCATATATCTGTGTACTGGTTCATGGTATGATCCGATGAATCCAAGTGAAAAAGGCAGCCTTGATAAGCATGGTAATCCGAATGTTCTCACTCACGATAAACGCACATCGAAGCTGTCACAAAGTACTGCCGCCCACAGCGCGTTGGTCAATATAGCGAAATTTGAAGGCGACTTGCCGGAGATAACGGTATTTGACTCGCCGAAGATGTCCTTTGATTAGTTAGCGCTATTAGAGAGAAAAGTAAAAGAGTTTAATAAAAACGTAATAGCAAGGATGGTTTAGGTTATAAACCATCCTTGAAGCGTATGAACTTACCAAGACCTTAGAACTGCCAGGCTGGTGGTTAAGAGATAGCGACTTCTAGCTATTAAATTTTAGATGTTTAAAGAATGTTTTCTTTATCTCTATTTTTTAATAGCTCGATAGCGGATTGGCAAGAGAGGTCGATATGCGAGGTGAGAGTTTCAATCGCTTGGCTGATATTTCGATCAAGCGCAAGTTGTAATAGCTCACTGTGCTGCTCATCAAGCTTTTGGCGGATCTCTGGGTTAGGTTCCGCAATACAACGATATTTATCGAGTGCTAGGTTCAGCCGTGTTGAAAATTGAATCAGATACTTGGAATCACTGCCTGAGAGCAAAATTGAATGAAAATTTTCGTGAGCTTGGCTCCACGCCTCTAGATCTTTTACTGAAAGACTTAATCGCTCAAGTTTATGGTGTGCAGCAACCAAGCTCGCTTCCCATTCCATGTCACCATTCTTTAGAGATAACTCCAATGCAGCCGTCTCAATCAATATACGAGTTTGTTTGATATCGAGAATATCGCTATAGCTCAACTTAGGGACTGAAAAGCCTTTATTAGTCTCTTGATCCAATAACCCCTGCGCTGCTAATTGACTTAATGCTTCCCTTAAGGGAGTTAAACTAACATCATAATCTTCTTTGAGCTTAGATATTTTTAGCTTTTCACCTGAGGGTAGCCGACCCTCTGAGAGATCTTGTTTTATTTTCTGATAAATTATCGAACTTTTAGTCTGTGTCAATGGTAAGTCCCTTTTAACATTTGTTATTGACTAGATCATTGGTGTGTGATTAATTTGTTGCACAATGTTAAAATAATCGATTATTTTAAAAAAGTACATAATATTGATGCTTTGTCACAAAAGACAGGTGGTCTAATCCGTAAGTCGGATTACACCACTTACGGACGTGGTCAGATTATCGTAAAAGACCCTCAGACAGGCGTATTGTGCGGTGGCACAGAAGCACGTACTGACGGCTCAATTGCAGCATTCTAGAGGCAATCATGAAAACACAAATTGATTTGTTTAATGCCTTTTTCCGCATTGGCGTATTTGGCTTTGGTGGCGGCCCGACCATGATTCCGTTGGTCCACAAAGAAGTGGTTGATAACTACAAATGGATGGAAGACGATGAGTTTTCCAACGTGCTCGCGATTGGCAATACACTCCCTGGTCCTATCGCGACCAAGATGGCCGGCTATATAGGCTACAAAGTCGGTGGGGTTGTTGGCTGTATCAATGCCGTTGTGGCGACTATTGTTCCGTTGATAATCGTGATGATTGCGGGACTTGGCTTACTAAACGAATATCGTGACACTCCTTGGGTTGCGGGTATGGCACAAGGTGTGGTGCCAATCGTAGCTTGGATGATGACAAAGCTGTGTTACGACTTTTTTCTTAAAGGACATAAAGCCGTTGGTGCTATGGCAACGGGTACATTAGCGCTAGGTTCATTGGGGCTTATTCTAGGCTTGGGTGTTCACCCTGGTCTTATTGTGGCGGCAGTCTTGATTGCTGTCTTGGTGAAGCCAAAAAAGAAGGCCGAACTAGAAACTACTAAGCAGAAGGGATAATTATGCAGGTTTATATTGATATCTTTTTAGCTTTCTTTATTCCAAACATTGTCGGCTATGGTGGCGGTCCTGCGATCATCCCTTTGATTGAGGCCCAAGTAGTGGGTCATTATGGGTGGATGGATGCAACGCGTTTCGCAGAAGTGTTGGCGTTAGGTAATGCACTGCCAAGCCCAATTGCGACTAAGATGGCAGGTTATATTGGCTATGAAGTTGGTGGCTCTTTGGGTGCGTTTATTGCGGTATTTGCCACAGCAGCGCCAACCATTCTTATTATGGTCGTTGCTATGAGTATTTTGTTTAAGTATCGTAATTCTCCAAAAGTTAAAGCCTTGAGTGCGTGGGTACTACCTGTTATCGCAGCACTGATGGTTATTCTTAGCTACAAGCTTGTGATGTCTGGCGTAGAGGCCGGGATTGGTCATTTTGTTTTGTTGTTTGTCTTTGCAGCCGTTGCCTTAGAGAAACTAAAGCTTCATCCAACTTGGGTAATCAGTGCGGGTTTAGTATATGGAGCGTTAGTTTTAGGTTGATGCCACGATCCACATTATCCCGCCCTAAAATAGGTGGGTAACTTTAAGTAGGCCAACAACTAGCTAGGTTGGCCTTTTTTAATGCGAGAAGTATTTACTGCTCAATAATCTCCTTTTTCATTGCTTCGATGATCCGCTCATACATCATAAAAATTGTTAAATGCTCGGCTATATTTGGACATAAAAAGACCCCCAATAGTTGGTGTACCACTATCGGGGGCAGTTTACTGTTGTTTAAGGATTTGTTTACGAAAGGGGCAGGTGTTTCACTGCCCTTTGTCTTTCTGAGCCTAAACCTTAGTTCAGGTCAAAACGGTCTGCGTTCATGACTTTCGTCCATGCAGCGATAAAGTCTTTTACAAACTTCTCTTTTGCATCGTCACACGCGTATAGTTCAGCGAGCGCTCTCAACTGAGAGTTAGAGCCGAAGACTAGGTCTACACGTGTTGCTGTCCACTTCTTCTCACCCGTTGCTCTGTCTGTGCCTAAGTAAGCGCTATTGTTTGGACAAACAGGTTTCCACTCAGTCGCCATATCAACTAGGTTTACGAAGAAATCATTGCTTAATACGCCAACCTTATCGGTTAGTACACCGTGAGGCGTTCTGTTGTGGTTCGCGCCCAGTACTCGCAGCCCTCCGATAAGAACCGTCATTTCTGGTGCTGATAGACCAAGTAGTTGCGCCTTATCTAGCAGCATCTCTTCTGCAGGTACGCTGAAAAGCTTCTTCGCAAAGTTACGGAAACCATCTGCCTCTGGTTCAAGAACAGCAAAAGACTCAGCGTCAGTGTGCTCATCTGAGGCATCAACGCGGCCTCCTGAGAATGGGACGTCGACATTAAAACCACCATCTTGAGCTGCTTTCTCAATCGCAGTGTTACCCGCCAGAATGATCAGGTCAGCAATAGAAATACCACGGTCGTTGGTGTTGAATGCCGAACGAACGGACTCGAGTTTAGTCAGTACCTTGTCCAACTGTTCTGGTTGGTTTGCTTCCCAATCTTTTTGAGGATCCAAACGGATACGAGCGCCATTTGCACCACCTCGGTAGTCTGAACCTCGGTATGTCGATGCACTAGACCACGCTGTGTAAACCAGTTCGGATACCGTTAGGTCAGTTGCTAGAATCGCTTGTTTCAGCTCTGCGATATCACTGTCTGATAGTGCACCAAAGCTTGCTGCTGGTAGTGGGTCTTGCCAGATCAAATCTTCTGCTGGAGACTCTTCACCTAAATAGCGGCTCTTAGGACCCATGTCACGGTGCGTTAATTTGAACCAAGCACGAGCAAATGCGTCAGCAAATTCTTCAGGATTCTGGTGGAATCGCTTCGAAATCGGACCGTAGATAGGGTCCATGCGCATTGCCATATCTGCCGTGGTCATGATGGTTTTCACTTTCACAGAAGCGTCGTGGGCTTTCGGTGCCATGTGATCTTCCGTCACGCCAATCGGTTCCCATTGCCACGCACCTGTTGGGCTTTTCACTAGATCCCAGTCGTAGCCAAATAGCATATCGAAGTAGCCGTTATCCCACTGAATCGGGTTTGGCGTCCAAGCGCCTTCAATGCCGCTGGTGGTTGTGTCGTCGCCTTTACCGCTGCCGAAGCTGTTTTTCCAACCGAAGCCCATCTCTTCAAGTGGTGCCGCTTCTGGCTCTGGGCCCATAGCTGATTCAGGGCCAGCACCGTGCGTTTTACCAAAGGTATGGCCACCTGCGACTAGAGCAACGGTCTCTTCATCATTCATACCCATACGCGCGAATGTATCGCGAATGTCTCTTCCTGATGCCAGGATAGTAGGCTCACCGTTCGGACCTTCTGGGTTTACGTAGATTAGCCCCATTTGTACGGCTGCCAGTGGCTTTTCAAGCTCACGGTCACCAGAATAACGCTCATCACCTAGCCATTCACTCTCAGCACCCCAATAGATGTCTTCTTCTGGTTCCCAAATGTCCTGGCGACCGCCAGAAAAACCGAAGGTAGGTAGACCCATTGATTCGATTGCAACGTTGCCCGCAAGAATAAATAAGTCGGCCCACGAAAGGCTATTGCCGTATTTTTTCTTAATAGGCCACAGAAGGCGACGAGCTTTGTCTAGGTTACCGTTATCTGGCCAACTGTTGAGTGGTGCAAAGCGTTGGTTGCCCGTATTGCCGCCCCCGCGTCCATCTGACGTTCGGTAGGTTCCTGCTGCATGCCATGCCATACGGATCATGAATGGGCCGTAGTGACCATAGTCCGCTGGCCACCAATCTTGCGAGTCGGTCATCAGCGCTTCAAGGTCGGCTTTTACAGCTTTTAGGTTCAGAGCTTTAAACGCTTCAGCGTAATTAAAGTTTTCATCAAGCGGGTTCGACTTGGTGTCGTTTTGGTGGAGGATTTTTAGGTTCAATTGGTTAGGCCACCAATCGACGTTTTTTGTTGCTTTACCACCAAGGGTTGTATTACCGCCATGCATAACTGGGCATTTGCCCGCATTACCATTTTGCTCACCGTGCATATCTATCTCCTGAATCCGACGAAGTTAATAAATAACCAACCTTAAACTCGATTCGTGAAAGGGGGTTATCTATCCAGTTTGAGGTATTTGTATTATTAATTAAATATAACCATAAGATAATTATGGTTATATGTCTATACATTAAGAATGGCATCAAAACGGCAAAAAAGCAGATCACTTATTTCTATTTCTTTGATAGAAAAATCCTATTGATCTGTTGTGAAGGGTGGTGGGCAGGTGAGTTGGGTTGTTTAACTAAGATAAAAAAACGCCTCAAACGAATTGTTCCGTTTGAGGCGTTATGTTGTTTAAATTAAACCGTTACTTAGTGTGAAAAATTTGCTCGGTCTCTAAGTGAGTCATTGCGCGCACTTGACGCCAGATGTAGTAAAAAATACCAAACATCATCAGCATGCTTGGGATGGCAATCGCTGGGTAGCTGTAAAGAGTGAGTTTGCCTAGCTCTTCATTAAACGCTGCTGTGCCAGCAGGGCTAGTTACAATCCACGTTGCTAAGAAGTAGTTCATTGCTGAAGAGAAAGCGAACGTACTTGCGAATAGGTAGTTTGAAGACATTAAGCAACGATCAAAGGCTTCTTTTTTGCCGTTGGCTTCAAGACGTTCATTGATGAGCGGTAGGTTAAGCACGCTGTCGTTAAGAAGCATTTTTTGCATCAATGGGTAACGAGTAAATGTTGAGCCCAAGACTGCTAAGCCGATAAGCCCCGGGATCAAGGCTTCTTTAAGTGCTAACCAACGAGTGTCTAGCTCAAGTAGGCCAATCCCCCCCGTTAATAAAACGCTAATGAAACCAAGCGCTGCGATGAAATTGAATTTCTTGTTACGGATAAGATCCATACCACCGTAAATGACAGGGAATAGCAAGGCAACAACTAGCGCCATTGCGGTGCCTAAGTGTTCTTCGCCACTAAACTTCATCAAGATGAAAGATGGAATAAATACGTTAAAAAGGATCTCGAATAGGGGATTCGACTTTTTTTCGGTCGTGTTGTTCATAATGCTGTATTGACTCGGTTATATCGCTGCTAGTTACTTCATTAGAAGTTTCGATTGCATGGCAGCAGATGTAAAGTGTTCATGCGTCGCGTTGTGTAACGAGTTATGAAATATTTGCGGCCATTGAGCCATAAACTGAAGAGTCAGGCAAGGATACTGGGTTAAAAGTTGTAAAGAGAGGTGGATAAAGAAACGTGGTCACTATACTTCATAATGAAACTTTGAAACTGTCCGTGAGGTTACTGGCCTGGTATGAATCTGCTGTTGCAGCCTGTCCTTAATGAGCGATATCATATGCCTCTTTTGTTCGCCAAGGTTTCACGATGTCAGACGAAGAATTAGCGCTAGAGTGGATGCGCCAACAAGCTCGTAAAATAGATCCATACGTTGAAAACCCAACTTTCGACGAATGTGCAGAGCTGCTTGAACCAGCTTTTAAAAAAGGTAAAACGATTGGTCAGCTAAAGTTTCTGTTAGGCGAAGCAGACCGAAGAGCAGGTGCGGCAGAACGTAAGCACGCAGCACTAAAGTATGCAAAAGAAAAGAGCCCAAATGCAGGGCAAATTTTGCGATTGCAGAGTAAACTGCAACAAGTTCAACTGGCGCTCAAGTTAGCGACGGGAGACAACAATATGACCATCTCTCAATTCTGCGCCGAATATGAAGTGAGCAAGCGAGATGGAAGTACGGCATGGCATGAGAAATTAGTACAACAGGGTAAGAAGCGATAGTTTCGTTTAGGTTATTCGAAAAGCCACCGATTTATCTGACATTACGATAAATCGGTGGCTTTTTTAGTTTTGGTCTTTCTGTTAAAGACAGCTTTGCTATATAGCTTTAAGTTTCGTATGAGAATGAGTGGTGTGAACATCACGATAATTGTTATATTATAACATCATCTAAAAGCCGTAAATGTTCACCATGAAACCTCAACTTCTATTTATCCATTCCTTTTTGCACATTGTGTCTCGCCTCATCGATTGTATGGTGCAGCTTCGCCCTAACAGATTGGCTTTCTCTTCTCTTGCACTGCTCTTTGTGACTCCTAACTTACAAGCTCACCCTCACTCCTGGATCGAAATGAAAACCCATATAGAAGGGGAGAATGGGATGATCACTGGCCTATCGATGGAGTGGTCGTTTGATGCCATGACGTCTATGTATATGCTCGATGGTGAAGACATAGCCGCAGAGAGTGAAGAAGAGACTTTTAAGAAGCTTGCGTCATCTGTGATAGACAACATGATGTATGAGCACTACTTCACTTACTTCTATGATGGTGAAACGCCAATAAAATACGCCATAGCCGAGAATGCTAAGTTTGAGCGAGATAAAGCGAAACTCGTGATGACTTTCGATCTGCCCCTCTCTAAGCCTAAGGCGGTGAAGAGAGATGCCCTACGATTACTTATTTTTGATCCAAGCTATTTTGTTGATATGTCGTGGAGCTCTAAGAGCGACGTCAGTTTATCACCTGATTTGGAAAGGCAGTGCTCACTTAAGTTGGTTGAACCTAACCCGACGCCAGAGCAGATGAGTTATGCGATGTCGTTGTCAGTTGATGCTGACCCTGATAACACGTTAGGTCAGCTATTTACTCAATCCATCGAACTTAACTGTGCAACAGTCACCGATTCTCAGTGATGCTGTTGGTAACAAATGAAGAATTATAGGTTCTAATCCAATGCAGAAAAGTCAATTTAAAACAAACCACTGCCTGATCGGGGCCGGCGCAGCGCTACTTGTGATTGTTGGTCTCTACCAGCTTTGGACAATGTGGCCGTCTTTGGTTTTATCAAGTATTCAGTGGCAAAGAGAAGTAAACGCTCAACTTGCTGATTTACTCTATGAAGCAAAGTCTTCACCATGGGCTGCAGGGAGTTACTTAATTGGTTTTAGTTTTGTTTACGGTATGCTTCATTCACTGGGACCTGGACACGGCAAAGTGATTGTTTCGACTTACTTAGCAACCCATCCCACAAAAGCTAAAGCGAGTTTGGTGCTTACTGTCGTTTCTGCATTATTGCAGGCATTGGTTGCGATAATGCTGGTTAGTGTTTTGATCTGGGGCTTCAACGCATCAATGCGCGTGGTGAATGATAAAGCAAATATGTTTGTTTTATTGAGTTTTGGTTTGGTTGCTGCTGTTGGTGCTTTGATCTGTTGGAAAGCGCTGCGCAACATCTATCAAACTATGCGAAAACCTAAACTTAAAGTGAAAGCCATTACTGGCTTCGCGACGAGTGGACAGTCACCGCTAACAATGCAAGCACCAACCATAAACTCGATAAGCATTCAAAAGCCAGCTGCTCATACGCATCACGCAGACTGTGGATGTGGCCATCAACATGTAGCAGACGCAGAGGCAATTAATAAAGCGTCAACCTTACGAGAATATGCTGGGATTATTGTGACCATTGGCGTAAGACCGTGTACTGGTGCGGTTATGGTACTGCTGTTTGCCAATGTTGTTGGTATGTATTGGATGGGCGTATTGAGTGCGTTGGCGATGGCTGTCGGCACCGCGTTGACCACTTCGCTGATCGCCATAATGACGCTTACTGGAAAACACTTAGTAAAACGTTATCTATCGGCAGGTAATAAAAACGGTAGCGAAACATGGAAAGTTGCCGGCCATTACTTGCAGCTGTTTGGTGGAATGCTACTAATCGTTATCGGAACTCTGCTTCTCAACGGACAACAGAGTGGCATGTCGCCTGTCTTTACGATGTGATTTTGGATTCTATGTCAATGGCATTGTTGCGGGATGCCACCTTGGGCGAGGAAGTGACGCGATAACTATCAATCTATTGCGCTTAAATACGACTAACCCATTGATGACTTAAAGTGTCATCAAAAGATCGAAAATGCCCATTAGCAATAGTCGCTAAAGGGCATTGAAAAGTCGTTCATTTCTGAGTTAGGAAATTACTCGTAATCTGAAGCGTAGGTATCTTCGTAAGAGTGTGAGTAGAACTCAAATAAGTTACCAAACGGGTCTTCTAGGTAAACCATTTGTGCTTGCTTAGCGTCGTCTTCTGGGTGGTAGCGCATGATATCCATACGTACTTTACCGCCAAACTCTTCAACACGTTGGATCGCTGATTCAAACTGCTCTTTTGGTAGCTGCAAACAGAAGTGGAAGATACCTAGACGAGAGAAGTCAACGTTATGACGCTCTTCACGGTCAACCATTTCGAACAGCTCTACGCCAATACCATCTGATGTTACTAGGTGAGCAATGTTGAAACCTTTGAAACCTTCACCAAACACAGCAATACACATACGGCCAATTGCTGACTCACGCTCTTCCATCACTTTGGTGTTGTTCATTACAACGCGAAGACCTAGGGCTTTCGTGTAGAACTCTACCGCTTTGTCCATATCGCCAACCATGATACCAACGTGATTCATTTTCATATTCTGCTCCAAAATCTGTCTAGATAAATTGTCTTGTTTTCAGCGTTTCGCTTCGATGGAGAGAATAATAGGGGCTTACTTTAATTAAATGAAATTATCATAATTTATATTAATAATAATTTTATGTTATCAATTTGATTCGAGAAATAGTTCAATGAATCTTGTTCGAAAAATTTGAATTAATGCATCAAAACTACCGGATTCTTTCTGTTAGCCGTGCCGCCTAGACTGTTCATCAACAGCTGAGGGAGAGCAGTTAAGCGACCTCACATTGATCGAATAACTTTAAGGACACAACTATGAAAGCACTTCTTCAAAAACTCGCACAATCTAACGCTGGCTTTGGTGCACTGGCACTTCGAGTCCCCGTTGGTGTTATCTTTATGGCACACGGTGCTCAGAAACTATTTGGCTGGTTTGGTGGTTATGGCCTTGAGGGCACAGGACAATGGATGGCATCAATTGGACTTGGCCCTGGGATGTTGATGGCCTTCTTGGCAGGCAGCGCAGAGTTCTTCGGTGGCCTATTTATTTTTTTAGGGTTGCTTACACGTCCGGCTGCGGCGGTACTAGCGGTAACCATGTTAGTGGCTATTTTCTCGGTCCATTTTGAAAACGGTCTGTTCATGTCAAATAATGGTTACGAGTTTGGCTTAGCACTGCTTGCCGCAAGTGTCTCTTTGGCGTTCTCGGGCGCAGGGAAAGCAGCAATTGACGAAATATTAGCTAAAAAATTGGCTTAAGCCGGAAGCTGAAGGGGAAACCATTATGATCACATTACGTCATGCAAACGATCGAGGAACAGCAAACTTCGGTTGGTTAGATAGCAAACATACATTCTCATTTGGTCACTACTACGATCCAAAACACATGGGGTTTTCGGCTTTGCGTGTGATCAATGATGACTTAGTCAAGCCGGGCGCGGGCTTCGATACCCATGGACACCGTGACATGGAGATCATTAGTTACGTCCTAGAGGGTGTGATTGAGCATAAAGACAGCGAAGGTAATGTACAAACGCTACCTGCTGGAGAGTTCCAACTTATGTCTGCCGGCAGTGGTATTTATCACAGTGAATACAACGGTTCACAAAGTGAGGACTTAAAATTCCTACAAATTTGGATTCAACCAAATACCTCTGGTAACAAGCCGGGTTACCAACAGAAATATTTTGGTAAGAACACTGGCCTTACGGCTATAGTAACTCCCGATGGTCGCGATGGTACCTTACATATAAAACAAGATGCTTCACTGTTCCAACTTATCCTTGAACCGGGACAGAGTATTGAACTGCCGATTGCCAATGACCGGAAGGTGTATGTTCATCAAGTAACAGGGCAGCTATCGGTTGATGACGTACTTCTCACCTCTGGAGATGGTGCGAAAATCGAAGCTCAGAGCCAATTGAGTTTTGCTAACCAATCAAATGAATCAGTAACGGCACTGGTGTTTGATCTGCCGTAGTGAAGCTCTAACCCTCCTGCCTAATTGACAAAAGTAGCCCCAGAACTCAACAGTTTGGGGCTGTTTTCGTTTTAAAAGGTTGGAGGATTACCATTCAACCTCTGAACCATCGAATACTTTGAAACTACCAGACTCTTCGAACGGCAGGGATTCCGCAACAGCGATAATCCCTGAGACGCTCTCTTGAGCGGTAAAAGTAGCGTCTGTTCCACCCATGTCTGTTTGAACCCAGCCTGGGTGGACCGCGAGTGTTTTTACTCCGTACTCTGCAAGGTTTCTCGCTGCAGAGACTAGGATCTGGTTGAGCGCAGCTTTAGACGTTCTGTAGCTATACATGTTACCAGAACCATTGTCGCCAATACTGGCCACTCGGCTGGAAATTCCTACGATAGTTTTTAGCTCGCTTGAAGCGACATTGTTTCTCAATGCTTGAATGATCAGTGCAGGGGCGACGGTGTTAATGTTCAACACTTCTAGCCACTTAGATTGTGTCATTTCGCCAAGTGTTGAGCAGTTTTCTCCCAATACGCCTGCATTAAGAACTAGGTGGTCAATGGCTCTATTTTGGAGGGACTTGCCCAACTGATTGATATCTTCCTCTATAGTCACATCGAGCTTTATCAATTCAACGTTGGCCGTGTGTGACAGCTCTACTAAATTCTCAGCACTCTCTGGCGAACGACAGGTGGCAATAACATCCCACCCTTTGTTTAGATACTGTTGTACAAATTCCAGTCCTAGCCCACGATTTGCGCCGGTAATTAAAACAGTCGACATTTCTTCTCCTCAATTTATTGCTTTGATGTCGATTATTCTATTGGACGTCGATACCAACAGGCGTCAAGGTAACAATTAACGCCTATATATTCGATAATGTCGAACGGAGAGGTAAGCGAGCGAACAATCTTGCCTTGATCATTTACTTAGAAACAGGTTAGCGAAGTGTTCCAACCGAGCTTGAGTGAGTTCTTTAGCATCGCCACTGACACCAGCTACAGCAACGAGTTCACCTTCTTGGTACAAAGGAATTGCCAGACAGTGTAGATTTGGTTCCGCTTGCTCCAAGTCGAGTGCGAAGCCTCGTTTTTTGACTTTTGCTAGCTCTTTTTCGAGTTGCGACGATACCTGTCCTTTGAGTCTTAGGTGACGAAGTAGAGAGTCGTCGAACGACAGGAATACCTTTCCTATTGCCGACGATATGAGCCCCTCTCGTTTACCACGGGGGCTGCGAATGGTTAACGGGTTGTTCTTCTCAACAGCATCGATGTACAGATACTCTTGCGCGCCGCTTTGGACAGCGAGATAAGCAGTGTTGTCTGTCATTTTTGCCATACGTTCAATTAAAGGATAGAAGTGTGAACGGATCGCCTCGTCTTTTTGTTCCAATGGCTTTGAGAGCTCTCTAAAGCGTAAACCTAAACCATACCCCGCTTTGTTTTTTGTGACATAACCGAGCGAGTGCAGTGTCGCGAGTAAGCCATGAGCTGTGGTTTTGTTAAGGCCGACACTTACACTGATCTCATGAAGGGATAGTTCTGTTGGGCTTAGAGATAGAGTCTCGAGTATTAAGAAAGTGCGCTCTACTGACTGAATGTTGCGTGTATTATTCACGATATGATTTGGCCTTTTAAACAACTCTTCGCGACTTGCGTTATCGCTGTGATTATATCTGACTTTAGCTTAGAGGCTTTAGAATAGAGGTTATAACACTAAACGAATGTAAGGGAGTTTGTCCGCTTTCGTAGATATCCTAAGAGTTTTAGCTCCTTTTAACTAATGTTTTTCTGAAGATTATCTCATTGTAAAAACTGAGGTCGCAGTAATTTTATATGTTTGAAATCATCCCAATAGACTCAAACTCTCGATTGGAGTTCCAAGTTACATAAGGTTTTCATAGAACTGAAGCCAGCTCTCTGTGGAAAGAGCTGGCTTTATCAATTAACTGAATGTCAGTTTCTCGTGTTCAGGGCGCCAACTGCGAGTTCGCAATGAATGCGAATGCAAGTTATAGGTGATGGTCGTTTTGTTACCATCTTGATTGATACTGAATGTGATTTCAGTGTCGTTCCAAGAGACGTCTTCAAGTAGAAGCTCTGCGCTTTCCGATAGGTCGTGTAGCACCAAGGTGTTTAACGCGGTCGCATTAGAGCGAATCAAGGTGTATGCAAGGTTTGAAGTCGCAGGGTTATCTGGCGCTTCACCAATCAAGACATCACATGGCGAACTGAATACCATTCTCTGGCTAAATGGTGTTTGTCCTTCAATGGTATAGTGATGGGAGTGTGCTGAAACCGAGCTTAACTGACGTGTATTTGTCATCCGGTTGAGTGCGCCCGGCAACGGGTTAGAGCAGTTCTCAAAGTTATCCGTGTCGGTATGCTCACCGCGAACGTGGTAGGTCAAATCCAACTGTTGCTGATGTGGATTGGCGATCAGGTTGGCTTCAACATAGGCTTCACCAACACAGAATAAGATACGTCTGAACATAACGTTCTGATATGCCTGACTATCCCATTGCTCAATGGTGTGACTATCGACTTCCGCTGGTGGTTGGTTCCAATCAGCAAGCGTATCTATAACTTTGCAAATCGGTGAGTCCGAGAAATGAAGCAGTATAGGGTCGATTGGCGATTGATTCTGTTGATTCACGACGAGAGTGTTATGCGTAGCGGTATTCTTGTAGTAGCCGTAGTGCAGCTCTGCGCCATACCCGGTGGTGCCGAGATCGGGCAGGATCTCCTTGCCATTGCGAACAATGATTAAGCCCAATCGATCGTAGTGATCGTGTTCACCGCCATACGGACTGTGCTTGAGAAGTAGCGAATGATCATTGCTCTGGTCGTAATGAATCGTCACGCCTGCTTGAGCGGTATGGATAGATTGACATTGCAATGGCACCGCCTTTGGCAGTTCATCAACACCGTAAAGTAGCGCATCGATGTTATCCCTAGAGATGTTGTGATAGATGTTGGTTAGAACACTCGCAAACTCATCACAAGGGTACTGCGCGTAGGCAAACTCAAACAGGTGTGAATGAGTAATGCGCTCTTGGCCGGCGATACAGTCATTGAGACGAGGGAAATCACCCGTATTAAGCACTAAGTTGAGAGGGAACTTGAGCATCTTCAGAAAGTTAGGATTTGAGCTTACTGAATGAGGCGTCGAGTAGGCAATCTTTTCAAAGTTCAACAGCGCTTGTAAGGCGTAGTAGTGATAGTGAATCGAACCTTCAAACCACATTCCCTCTTCTGAGCAGCCATGGTTAAGTTGATAATGGATTCCGTAGTCAGTATTCAGAGCAAAATCGATGTAGCGGCTCTCTTCTAAGATAAGCCCAATGACACCAATCGTGGCGTTGATTTTCATCTCATGGTTGTGGAGCTGGTCAGTTCGGTACTCCATTAAAAACTCAGCCCCTTCACGCAATAGGCGCTGTTCGATGTACGACTGCTCGTCCGAGGTCAGTTGCTCACGAATGAAGTCATAACCGCGAGCAAGATCTAGGTGACAGTTTGCCTCGCATAGGGTTTGCGCATTGGCTTTACCGGGGCCGTTGTACGGGATACCGCCATGAACCTCGTAATCCGGATAGTATTTAGCGGATTGGAGTAGGATGTCTTTTACCTTGTCAAAGAAACGTTGCTCACCGGTTAGATTCCACAGTAAGCCAAGGTCGTAGCACGCTTTTGCATTCAGGCCATTTAGCCATCGCCACCAAGCGCCGTCATAAGGTTCACCTGTAAACTCTTTGCCGTCAACAGGGCAGCAGTGTGAGAGGGGTTTTTCACGATCCCACGTTAGGCGGACGCCATGTTCAGGGCAAAAGTAATAGAGGTTCCAAGTCGCACGACCATCAGGGGGAACCAAGGTGTCGCTATTAAGCACAACACGATTGTCTTCTATTAGTTGGGCGATGGTTTGCTCAGAAGCGCGCTGTTTGATGGATTGGATTTGTTGTTCGCTAAACTGGATCATTGAGCATCCCCTGTGAGTTCGGATTGAGGAAAATTAAAGTAGCGCTCTGCGTTGTAATAACAGATGTTTTCGATGGTTTCTTTGAGCAGAGCGTCATTATTTGGAAGCTCGCCATTTTCAACCCATGAGGCGAGTTGGTTGCAGAGTACACGGCGGAAATATTCGTGACGACTCATGGAAAATACATTGCGAGAATCGGTCAACATACCGATGAATCGCCCTAGAGTTCCTAAGTTCTTTAATGTGGTGAGCTGCGCTTCCATGCCGTCTTTGTGGTCGTTAAACCACCATGCTGCGCCAAATTGGATTTTTCCAGCGGGGGAGTCACTGTCTTGAAAAGCTCCGGCAATACAACTGAGTAACGCATTGTGATTCGGATTGATGCTGTACAATACCGTCTTCGGTAGCTGGTTGGTTAAATCTAATTGACTGAGAAGTTGGGTTAGGTTTTCGGCAATGAGGCGATCATTCATAACGCTAAATCCGGTGCCACCGCCAAGCTCCTGTTTTCTGCGTTCGTTGACATTAACCAGAACGCCTATATGGAGCTGCATTGCCCAGCCACGGCTGTGATAGTGTTGACCTAATTGGTTGAATAGATAAGAGCTAAGCTGTGTGCTTTCGGTATCTTTGAGGACTTGCCCGGATAGCAGTTTCTCAAACAGTTTCTGAGCCGTATTGTCTGAGCAAGGAGCAAAATTCACCTGAGTGAGCCCAAGATCGGACAACCGGCAGCCAGCGTCATGAAATGCTTCGACTCGCTTTGAAATCGCGTTGAGGAAGTCATTGATGGAGGCAATATGAAGAGCAGTGATTGTGCTCAATGTATCAATCATATTGAGAAATGCAGTTGGCGAGTCAAACGCAAAGAGTTCGTCTGCTCTAAATGTAGGAAGCACCTCAACGTCAAAGTCGGACTCGGCAATCAGTTGGTGATAGCGAAGATCGGAGAGCGGTGAGTCTGTCGTGCAAAGGGCGGTGACGTTGCACTGCTTTAAGACATTCTGAGTTGTGAGTCTGGATGTAGCAAGCTCGGCTTCACAGTGTGACCAAATAGCATCGCAATTGTCTGGATTCAATATTAGTGAACAATTGAAGAATCGCTCTAGCTCTAGGTGAGACCACTGGTAAAGCGGGTTGCCGAGTAGGTAAGGGGCCGTTTGACACCACTTTGCGAACTTTTCCATATCGGAAGCGTCGCCAGTTATATAGTGTTCTTCAATTCCATTGCTGCGCATCGCTCGCCATAAATAATGATCACTATGCAGCCAGCATTCAGCGATGTTACTCGGACGGTGGTTTTCCCAGATCTGCTTTGCATCTAGGTGATTGTGATAATCAATAATCGGCATGGCTTTGGCATAGTCATGAAACAAGCGGCGAGCCAAATCTGAGGTTAGAAGAAAATCGTCATGGATGTATTGGTTCATGGGTTTCATCTCGAAATATTTTTTGAAAACTCAACAGTGACATTGGTTACAATGATGAAATAGGTCACTGGTCGCTAACGGTTTGCTAAACGCAAAATAGGGGCTGGTGGCCAGCCCCTTGTCGTTACGTTAACTTTGAGTTTGCACCTTGAGCACTTTGGTCTCTTTGGCGCTTTTTAACAGTAAAGCGCCTACGGTTAGTACCACGCCGCCACAGAACAAGAATGCCATGCGACCCCAGAATGGATTTGGTATCAGTACCATAGCGACAACCAAAACACCGAAGATTAAGATGAGCTTACCAAGCATGCTGCGCTGCTGGCGGTCGACCGCATCTTGTCCCTCTTCCTCGATAACAGGGGTTGCCACATCAGTCCAAAACTCGTTAAGTTCTGTTTTACGTTCGCCTTGTGGCTCTTTGTAGAACTTAGTGGTTAGGCAGAAGAAACCGCCAGTGAACACAAGGTGACCAATGATGCCATTCATTACCGTTAGGTCTGATGCCTCGCGACTGGTGAAGCCGCCCTCGATACCGAGTAGGTTCGCGATGACATCTGGTGTGATGACAAAGCTCACCATGTAAGAGACCACCATACCGACAGCTAGCGTTGCCCAAGCTGCCCAATCTGGTGTCTTCTTAATGAACATGCCGAAGAACAGAGGAACTAGGATAGGCATTTGTAGCAATGTACTTACGTACATCATGGCATCAAATAGGCTCAATCCACGAAGCGAGTTGATGAATAGAGCTACCGCGATAATCAGAGCGCCAAACACCATGGTGACGCCCTGGCTGACACGCATCAGTTTTTTCTCAGATGCTTTCTTGTTGATGATTGGACTGTAGAAGTTACGAACAAAAACACCCGCGTTACGATTAAGGCCTGAGTCCATTGACGACATGGTTGCCGCAAATACCGCTGACATAAGCAGACCGACCATACCGACAGGCATCACACGTTCAACGAATACCAGATAAACCGCATCTGCTGCTTTGCCGCCAAGCGCGTCAGCGTGGGCTAGTGCAGCATCAGGGTAAAGAACCGCTGTCACCCATGGCGGCATGAACCAAATCGCAGGACCGATTAGCATAAGAACGAAGGCTAGCAGCGCCGCTTTACGCGCATTGGTCGAGTCTTTGGCCGTCAAGAATCTGTATGAGTCTTGCATGTTGTTGATGTTTTGAAGCTGTTTAACAAACATGAAAATGAACCATGCCACGAACAGTAACGGGTAGTTCATGTTCGCACCCATAATTGAGTCTGCTGGGAACTGTTCAATTAGATTACTCGGGCCTCCAATTTTTATAAGGGCTGCAACGGCACACACGACGGTGACCGCCATAATGACGACCATTTGCACAAAGTCGGACGCAACCACACCCCAAGAGCCGCCTATAACGGAAATAAACAGAACAATCAGACCGGTCACAACAATGGTTGTCTCAATATCGATTTTGAATACTGCACTAACGAATAGCGCTAGACCGTTGAGCCAAATACCCGTGTAAACGATGCTGGTTGGCATGGTTGCCCAAGTAAAGACTTGCTCGTTTGTCGTGCCAAATCGACGTCGTACACCTTCTACTGGGGTTACAACGCGCATTTGACGGAAACGGTAGGAGAAAAACAACCAAGAAAGTAGGAAGCCGAATGCGTTGGCCATGAAAATGACCATGATAGGGAAACCATCGGTAAAGGCTTTGCCTGCTGCTCCAGTGAACGTCCATGCACTGAATTGGGTCATAAAGGCTGTGGAGCCCACCATCCACCACAGCATTTTGCCTCCCCCACGAAAGTAATCGCTGGTTGAGTTGCCTGCTAGACGCTTGAATATGACACCTACAGCGATCATGAAGACGAAGTAGACACCGACAACAATAATGTCAATATTCATAACACTTACCTCTAAAGTTAAATTGACTAATTCGAAAAAATAAAACGATGGTTCAATATTGCTTTAAATAGGTGTTGATTACCAAAAAAACTGTGCGCTTTTGTGATGAATGAAACGGTTTTTCATTTTTTTATTCGGATTGGTGCTTTTTCTTTCATGGTTTATATCTAACTTAAAGAGATCCTCCAATTTTGCCCTCAATGAGTCTTGGGTGTGGTTATTACATAGGCAGTAACAGACTCGTACTTTTCTTTTATGTTGCTCGTTAACTACACAGTACGGACTCATTTGTGGACGCCTATTTGACCTTTTTACAACTGTATCAGTAACGCCTGGTTGTGCATGTTGCACATTCTTTGACCGCGTTAACATAAAACAACACGACCAGAAATAATTAGTTACACAAGTCACATAATGACCTAAACGCGCTTTATAAAAACGTCATTTACCAAATAATGAAACGGAGTTTTGAAAAATTAATCTTGAAAAATAAAGAAATGTAAAAGGAGTTCAGAATGAATGTCGATATGCTCGTCGTGGGCGTTTACTTTATCTTCATGATAGCGATAGGCGTCATCTTTAAACGCTTTGCGGGTAGTTCCACCAGCGACTATTTCCGAGGCGGCGGTAAAATGCTGTGGTGGATGGTGGGCTCCACAGCCTTTATGACCCAATTCAGTGCATGGACGTTCACTGGAGCAGCAGGCAAAGCCTTTACCGATGGTTTTCCTATCATGGTTGTTTTTATGGCCAACGCATTCGGCTTCCTACTTTCTTGGTTGTTTTTCTCCTACCGTTTCCGTCAAATGCGCGTTGTAACCCCTATAGAGGGGGTCCGTCGTCGCTTTGGTGGCACCAATGAACAGGTATTTACTTGGGCGACCATGCCAACCAGCATCGTTTACACGGGTATTTGGCTCAACGGTCTAGCGCTTTTCGTAAGCGCGGTATTTAAAGTGGACATCGAGACAACCATTGTTGTGACCGGCCTTATCGTTCTATTCATTTCTGTAATTGGCGGTGCTTGGGGTGTGGTTGCGTCCGACTTTGTGCAAATGGTCGTCATTATGGCGGTCACCGTCGTTTGTGCCGTTGCTGCTTTAGTTAAGATTGGCGGTCCAACAAACCTTATTGAGCAGTTCCCCGCTGATTCAATTATGGGTTCAGATATGAATTATCCACTACTGTTCGTGGCATGGTTCATCTTCATGTTTGTTAAACAGCTTCAAAACATCAACAACATGCAAGACTCATATCGTTTCCTAACTGCGAAAGACTCGACCAATGCGCGTAAAGCCGCACTACTGGCGTTTGTTCTTATGCTAATCGGTCCCGCAATTTGGTTCCTACCACCTTGGGTAACGGCAGTCATGTACCCAGATGCAGCTACTGTTCATGCTGCAGAACTGGGTAAAAAAGCTGCGGATGCGGTATATCTAGTGTTCGTAGAGAACGCAATGCCTGTTGGTATGGTTGGCCTGCTTATGTCTGCGGTATTTGCAGCGACCATGTCGTCAATGGATTCAGGTCTTAACCGCAACTCTGGCATCTTTGTTCGCAACTTCTATGCGCCAATCCTTGATAAAAAGGCTGACGACAAAAAACTGATGCGCGTAAGCCAAATTGTCACTATGTGTTTTGGTGGTCTCATTATTCTCGTCGCACTGTTTATCAACTCGCTTCGTGGATTGAGCCTATTTGATGCCATGATGTACGTGAGTACATTGCTTCAGATGCCAATTCTCGTACCACTATTCTTCGGTATCTTCATTAAGAAGACACCAGATTGGGCTGCATGGGCAACACTGGCCGTCGGTATCGTGGTCTCTTACCTAGTTAGCTTTGTGATTACGGCTGATGTGGTGGCAAACTGGCTGAACCTAGAAACACCATTTACCGGTCGTGAAGCGAAAGATCTTAAGGTGCTACTAGGCATTATGGGTCACCTATTCATCACTGGTGGTTTCTTCTGCCTCACAACTCGATTCTACAAAGAGCCAGTGGGTGAGCGTAAGTCTGAACTGACGGAGTTCTGGAATGATGTTGCGACTCCAGTTGTAGAAGAAGCTGGTCAAGACGAGCTAGATCGTCAACAACGCAATATGCTAGGTAAATTGATTCTTGTATTTGGCCTTCTAGTGACACTAATGGTACTTATCCCTAATCCATTCTGGGGACGAATGGCCTTTGTCTTCTGTGGTGCGGTCATTGTGACCGTAGGTAGTTTGCTTCTTAAGAGTGCCAAACAGGCGGATAAGCTAACAGCAAGTAGTGCTACATAGCCTGATTAACCCCGATTGAGGAGCTACGCAGTTCACAGTAGCTCCTTTTTTAACCAGTAATGAAACGAAGTACACCTTAAACACGGAAGGGAGATCCAAACGTGAAAATGAACGTGAACACACTCGCCATACTTATACCTCTTATTCTATATAGTGCCCCTGGTCTTTCTGCTCCAGGTTATAAACAAGGTGCAACGTTACCTACGACATTTCCAAACACTATTTATGCTGTTGACCATGGCATTATCGCAGATGACGGGATCGATGATTCTGCAGCACTGCAAGCCATCATTGATAATGAGGTTACTGCCTCGACGAGTAACAATACTTTGATTGTACTGCCAAAGGGCACTATCAACCTGAGCGATGAAATCCATATCGACAAGTCAGGGGTGGTAATCAAAGGGGCGGGCAGCGATCCCGATACGGGTACGCAAATTGTCGTCAAATCTTGGTCCCCTTACGGAGTGGATGCCAGCAATGCGCCTGATTTTGATAAGAAATATTGGCCTGGTTTTGGCGTATTCCGTGTCGAGACTCGAGAAAAACATGCCAAAGAGCCTGCTTACGAGGGGAGTGTTAACTTTCATTGGAAACATAGCATTGAGTTTGCACAGCCGGCGAAAATGGGTGATACCAAAATTGTCTTAGAATCAGGAAAAGCTGGCGAATTTAGTCAGGGTGATCTTATATATGTTGGCGCCGCTACTGACCGAGCGTTTTTGGATGAAGGACAAGTGCCGGAATCGAGAAGAAGTGCTAGTCACATTAAAACTGGCCACATGCGCACACAGATTTTTAAAGTAACGGAGGTAAATACCAGCAGTAATACAGTCACCCTTGATGGCGCGCTTGAATTTGATATTCCGCTAAACAATGAGGGTGGTTATAACAGCCGTGTTATGCCAGTGCGTGCAATAGAAAATTTTGGTTTACAAGATTTCTTTCTAACTATGGACATAGAAGGTAGTCACTGTGAAGGGTACAACCGCAACCAATTCTCGGAGAGTAACCCTAATGGTGTCTTGTATCGTTATGAGAACGTATGTGCACAAGATGCGATTCACGGCATCATACTCAAGTGGGCGTATAACGGCTGGGTCGATAATGTCCGTATCGACATGATTGGCTCGCACCCTATTGTTAGTGAGTTTGCTAAAGCAGTCACCATTTCCAACAATACTATCGACGGTTCATGGAACAAGGGTGCTGGTGGTAATGGTTATGTACGTGGTTCAAAGTTATACAATAGCTGGATCCACAATAACGATATTCGAAACATTCGACACCTTGCTCTACAGTGGTCTGCAACAGGAAATATCGTTGAGAACAATACACTGAATGTTGATATGAACTTCCACGGTGGCTGGGAGCGTAACAATTTGGTTCGTTCTAATTATATTGCAGTGCCGTTTGAGCATCGCAGTTGGTCAAATGGAGCGCCAGAGTCTGGAGCAACGTGGCAACCTATTTGGGTCGGTTCTGGCGATCATGCAAGCAAGTGGTCAGGACCAACTGGACCAAATAACGTCCTAGTTAATAACACGCTGAAGAAAGCAAAGAACTCGGGTGACAGCATTATTCGATGGGGGCTGTTTGATGAACCGGATGTCGAGTACGCGCTCAACTGGGATGGTAGCCAATATAAACACCTGAATATCAACGGGGAGCCAATAGCGACTTGGAGTCAAACATTGGCAGAGGGCGTTCATCAGCAGATCCCGCAGTCTGGTGTTACTGTTGCAGGCGGATCATGGCCACCAGAAGGTGTAGATCCGGAAGAGCCTGTTGATCCGGTCGATCCGCCGGTTTCTGAGGGGTGTGATTCGGTGACCCAATATAGTTGGAAGCAGCAAATGGAAATAGACCTTTCTCAAGCCAATTGTATAGCGATTGATAGAGATCTCTCTGGGAAAACGGTACAAGTTTGGGATAGTGATGCAAACAGCAGTTGTGACTTCAGAGGTACGTTATCCAGTGTGGATGGTACTGGCTCAATTAGCGTGACGTCAAACTATGTGAGCAGCAATGCTCTTACAGGTAAGCTGATTAAAATGACAGAAAATAATAATTGTCAGTATGTTAAGTTTAGGTCCTATTGATTTTAAATGGGTATTTGACCCGTCCTGATATGGGTTGACACTTTTTAGTCAAAACGCTCGATGTACTTCATCGGGCGTTTTGTATTTTAAGGCCGTATGTGGCCTCATCTGATTATAGATTTCTACTGACTCGGCGACCATTTTTCTCGCCTGAGCAACATCTTTAGGTTTCTTCAACAAGTATTCCATTTTCAAAATACCATTTACTCTCTCTGCCAAGGCATTTTGATAGCAGTCATATCCATCAGTCATGGAACACACGATCTTGTGCCTAGAGTGTAAGTCTTGGTACTCCTTTGAACAGTACTGTGAGCCTCTATCTGAGTGATGGATTAAGCTTTCCTGATTTCGACGTTCTCTCAAAGCTCTTATAAAAGCTTGTTTTACGGCCTTCGTCTGCATGTTGTCATCCACGCTGTATCCGACGATCTTTCTGGAATAGGCATCAGTGATAAGACTGACGTAACTGTTTCCCTCATAGGTTGGAAGGTAAGTAATATCAGCAACCCACAACTGTTCCGGTCTTTCGGGCTTAAAGCCATCCTTTATTTTATTTGGGTGGCAGTAAAACCTATGATGGCTATCCGTTGTTCGATGGTAAGCACGTTTAACCTTCACAAGCAGCCGATGATGTTTAAGCAGAGAAAATAGATAATCCCGACCTACTTTCATTCCAGCTTTTTCCATCATGTACTTAAGCTTTCTCGTTCCTATTCGAGCCTGTTTGATGCGAGTTTCACGAACAAAGCTCAGAAGAGCTTTGTCACGCTGCCTGTTACGATCGTCAATAAGACACTGTTTATAATATGCTTGCCTAGATATATTGATGATTTGGCAAAATCTAGTCACCGTGAGCTGAGCTATGTTTTGCTCTTGGACGACGCACCTTTGTGCTTTTTTACGACGCGGACACCATGGTCTCGTTCCATAACTTTTACTACTTCTTCAAAGAAGTCGGCCCTCAGTTTGGTATCCTCGAGTTTCTTTTCTAACTCTTTGATACGTTGCTCTGGTGTAGGTGGTGAATTGAATTCAGACATAGGTAAACCTTTCTTCATGAATCGAGGTGTGCCCCCAGACCAATCAAGTCGACCGTGCTTTCGGAGCCACACTAATACTGTAGAACAACCTTGTATGCCGTACTTGTCTTGTGCTTGTTTGTAAGTCAGTTCACCTCGCTCGACTTGATCAACAACATCCAATTTAAAAGCGAGGGAGTAATCACATTGAGTTCGTCTAGTTATTGATTTCATAACACTCTCCAATTTTCTGCTTGGGGAGTGTCAACCTTATTTAGGACGGGTCAATTAAATATAAAAAAGGAGCTCATCGAGAGCTCCTTTTTTATTTAATAACCCTCACTCATAAGATTTAAAAAGTTTGATAAAAATCACAATTACTAGCGTGCATATAACATCTATGTAATTAAATGATCTTGATCTTGTTTTTAAACCGTTGTTTCAATTAATATTGAATTTAATTTCATTAAGGAGTTTTTATGATTATCAAGAAAAGTATGATTGCTGTTTCTCTTGTTCTTTCTTGGGGGGCAATAGCTGGGAATATAGATTTCATCTCATACGATGAAGTCGCACTTGAATATAACAAGCAAAATGTAACGGTGAAGCAAGATTCAATTGACGAGTTAATCGCAAAGGCTGATAAAGCATTGGATGCATCAATAGATCCTGTGACTAATAAAACGTTATTACCGGCGAGTGGCGACAAGCATGACTATTTCAGCTTCGGACCTTATTGGTGGCCGAACCCTGATACCAAAGATGGTCTACCTTATGTCCGCCGCGACGGTGAATATAATATGGCGACCAAAAGCGCAGCAACGGACAAACAGCGCTTTATCCGTTTTACCAAAGACGTGACAGACTTGAGCCTTGCTTATTACTTCACTGATAATCAAGCTTACGCTGACAAAGCGAAAGCTCAGCTTATCGCCTGGTTTGTCGACCCGAATACACGAATGAATCCAAACTTAAACCATGCACAAGCGATACCTGGAATTGTTGATGGGCGTGGTATCGGCATTATTGATAGCCGCTTGCTGATACCAGTTTTAGATAGTATCAATATTTTAAAACAACAGCTTACCCCACAAGATTATCAGGCTATGGTTGATTGGTTTAGTGATTTTAATCACTGGTTGCTAACCAGTAATCATGGTTTTGAAGAGGACAATTGGCATAACAATCATGGCACATGGTATGACGCACAAGTCGCTGCCTTTGCCATCTTTGTGGGTAACGAAGATATTGCTAAGCAGCGTCTGAGAATCACACAAATGCGCCGAATTGGTAGTCAGTTTGATATGAATGGTCGTCAGCATGGAGAGCTAGAACGCACGCGTCCTTGGCATTATTCAAACTTCAATCTTGAAGCCTACAATCACCTAGGGCACTTCGGAGATAAGCTCGGTGTTGATGTTTGGAATTATGAAATTGATAAACATTCTCTAGCGAAAGGTTATCAATATATTGCAAAGCATGCCAATCAACCTGATAAATGGCAATACAAAGAACTAAAAGGATTTGATGGTTCTAAAGCTTTCGTAAATTTACTTTATGCGCAAAAAGCATACGGTGAGCCGTTATTTACCGATGCGATCTCTGAATTAAGTAAAGAGAAGGTAAATAGCAAAAAAGTAGCTAATCTATTGTTTAAATAAAAAGGAATTATACTGTGTCTAAGTTTTATAAAATAGCTTCAATTACGGTTTTGGCATTAGTTTCGAGTGCCTCTGTTTCTGCTGCATCTCTTGATTTCCGTCAAGAATACAAACACGAAAGTGAAACTTATGCGAGCCGCGTTAAACTTGGTGCGGGCGTAGGAAATATGTACTTTGGTGTTGAAGCAATGCAGCAAGGTAAGCCGTTTTCAGAATGGGAATCGAAAGGCAATGAATTTGACTTCGGCTATAAATATAAAATTGATGATAATTGGATGCTGATTCCAGGTATGCCAATTACCTTCTTCCCTGGTCACGTGACCTATAAACCTCAGCTTCGCGCTCAGTACTCTTTTGATTCAGGGGTTGTTACTAAGCTTCGCTACCGCCATGAGTTCCGTAACTTCTCTGATGATCGCTCTGCCGAGCAAAAAAGCAAAGTCACGGCCAACCTCGATTACAAATACAACGGTTTTCAGTTTGGCCTAGAGGCGAACTACGAGAAAGGTTTGGATGACCAAGTATTCTTTGATAACGGCGACACCAATTGGGATGCACTTTTCAAACTTGGCTACAAAGGCGAAGACTGGAGCTGGCGTCCATATGTGGAGTTCGCCAATGTTTCAGTTTCGAGCTCTTCAAGCGATCGTCAACTTCGAAGCCGTATCGGCATTACTTATAGCTTCTAGGCGTTTACTGTAATTGACTGTCCGTTTGGCCACACTAGGTTGTTAGTGTGGCCATTTTTATAGTGAGGGATTATGACACTAATAAAAAGAGGTGCACTGCTGTTGGTAACAGCCATGTTGGGTATCGCGCTGATTGTTTTTGTAAGCTTGGACTCAATCAAAACGTCATTGGTTGAGACTAAAAAGCATGAAGTTGCTTCGTTACTTTCATTTGCAAAGAAACAAGCATCAGATGCTATTTTACAAAGTCGTTCTCCGGAAGAAGCTGAGCAGCGTGTAATTACTGTGTTGTCTACCTATCGTCTGGGAAATGCTTACATTTGGGCGAATGATCACAATGCCATTGCTCGCGTGCATGTACGTAGCGAAAAACTGGGGACGTTTCAAAGCTCCTACGCTCGCCATGTAAATCTGCTTAAAGATAATGAGTTCAATTACGTAATCGGTGAAGTGAGTAAGCCTAACTCGTCGGAAAAGGTGACCAAGGTGAGTGCGATCACCATGATTCCCGAGCTTAAATGGGTTATGGGGCTTGGGATCTACATGGACGATGTTGAAGAGAGTTATCAACAACTCGTGATGCGCCTTCTAATCTACAGTGGTGGGATTCTAGCGGTAATGTTGCTGATTATCAGTCTTATTGCGCGCAGTATTTTTCGCTCGGTGGGTGGAGAGCCAAGCGTTGTTGTTTCTTTGACGAAGCGTATTGCAAATGGGCAGTTAACTCACTCTGTGACGAAATCCGCTCCGCAGGGAAGTATTTTAGAATCCGTAGGCCAGATGCAAACTTCCCTCAAAGAGTTTGTTGATAAAATCGCCTCGGTTTCATCAATGGTTAATCAGTCTACAGACAGTCTAGATCGAAATGTTGTTGCGACGACGCAAAGCCTAGGGCAAATACGCTCGATTTCGGATGATACGCTCAATTCTATGAAAGCGCTTGAACTGAGTATAGACGAAATCAATACAGGCATTGATAAAGCACAATCGAATAGTTTGCAGTCTCAATCACTGTCTGAAGAAGGAGTAGAGGCTATTCAACTGATGGAGGGTTCTGTCGAGGACATTCGCACTAGCCTTGATAGTTCACTACAAAGCTTTGGCCTGTTGGCAGCAAAGTATGAACAGATAACCGGGGTTGTTGAGGTGATCCAAGGCATCGCTGAACAGACAAACTTGCTTGCCCTAAACGCTGCGATCGAAGCCGCGAGAGCTGGCGAACAGGGGCGTGGCTTTGCTGTCGTTGCTGATGAAGTGCGAAGTCTTGCCGCCAGAACATCCGATGCAACGGTAGAAATATCTAATATGAGCGCGCATATCTTGTCGGAGTCTGAACATGTTTCCAATGAATTGAGATCGCTTCTCGAAAAAATCTCTCAAAGCGAAGAGAAATCGGAACAAGTAGGTGTGATTTTTAGTCAAGTGAAGCAAGGTGCGAGTGACGTTCAGAGCATTGTTTCTGACTTAAAACGGTCAACAAAGACTGAGCTGGCTATTTCTGAGCAGGTTTATCTTTCTATTGAGCAACTTCTCAAGATTCAAGAGGCAAACTTGAGTCGAATAGAACAGTTTTCTTTGAGCTCAAGTGAGCTTAAACAGCTATCGGAAGATCTACAATCCAATAGCCATGGCTTTGAAAAATAACAGCATGTGGCAGCTCAAGTTGCCACACTTAACAAGGCTTATATATCACGTCGGTGAGTGGGCGATGGCAGAGTTTAAGTCTTTTTACTTGTGCCAAAAAGAGCTCAGCGCAACCGAGTGCATCACTGGCTGCTGAATGAGCTTGATAATCGGGAAGGTTATAGTGTTGGCGCAGGTCATCAAGTTGGAAGCTGGTATGGCCGCGATTCTTACCCAAGTAGCTAAATCGCTTCTCAAGCAATAGAGTGTCTATCATATAGCACGGCAGTTTTTGCAGTTGGTAGCGCCTTTTTAGATACGACGACAAAAAGCTATATTCAATGCATGCACTATGAGCGATGATAATTTTACCTGCAAGATGCTCGATCAAGCTATCGAGCGCAAGCTCAGCCTCAATTCCTTGTTCTTGAACTTGCATTGGCATAATTTCATGAACGACCGCGCTTTCCGGTCGGATAGTGACATCTTGGCGCAAAATCACTTCGCTGACACTGGTTAGTTCTATCTCTTCGTAGCTCAACTCCACCGTTCCAATAGACAGGATTCTATCTGAGTCTGGTTCCAGCCCCGTTGTTTCAAAATCGAGAGCGACGAACTGTTGCTCGGAAACTGGGCGCTCTGCATTGGGAAGCGGGTGGGCAAAGTAGTGCTCTAGTGCACGAGATGGCCAACGCTTGGCCCTCATGGACTGGTGCAAATCTTCGATGTTGTCGCCATTAGAAAATAGCTTATGTAACGTTTTGGCCAGCATGTTAGAACCCACTCATGAACTTGAGTTTAGCGACGTCTTGCAGTTCGCTAATGATCTTGAAGGCTTCTTTAAGGTGTTTGCGTTCAAAACTGCTGAACTCGTCCGGACGTATATTGTTGTCAGGAGAATCACCACGAAGCTGCGCGTTGAGTTGGTGTCTAAATCGCACCTGCATAAGAAAACGGTAAGCGCCAATAATGTTATCGCAGCTGTCTTGAGACAAGGTGCCTTGCTCGACGGCATATCGAAAACGCTCTTCCGTGCCTGTTAAAGAGCCTCCAGCTGATAGGCTGTATATGCGAGCGAGGTCGATAATTAGGTTCAAGGCAAACTTTTTGATATTGAGTGATTTGGTATTGTCTCCGCTTTTCTCAAGAACCAGACTGTTGAAAATGCCAAGTGGGGGGGACGTTTCGATGGCATCGCGTGTCAGTGCTGGGATAAAGCGAGGATTTGCATGAATGGTTTCGTGCAGGTGGTTTTGAAGCGTATCGACTAGCTCCGCGTTTCCGTAGACGCAGCGTATCTCCATAAAGACACTGATACTAAGCAGTTTGTTGTACTCAGGACTCGCCACCCATTTCGTGTAGTAGTCCTTCCAGCGACCGACGTTCTGATTCCATTTGGCTGTCGCGGCCATGTATTTACCGCTGCATAAAGGGTAGCCCACGGCCGCTAATCCATTACAAACGCGCATCGCAAAGTAGGCGAAGTAGAATCGGTCATCCTCAGTGGCATCTTCCGCGAGAACCAGAGCATTGTCTTGATCCGATAGCATGTGCACTTCGTTCCGCGCATGTGAACCAGCTACCATCCATGCATAGTCACAAGGCGGCGGACCGAGCACCTCTTCGGTTAGTTGAATTATTCGTCTATTGAACGCATCCATGATCATCGACATCACTTGGCCATGAATCTCGGCACTCACGCCACTTTCGACTAAGGCCTGGAAAATGGTTTCCCTTTCGTCTCGAAGATTCGCGAGATCACTTATCGAGTTCGCATACTTGATCTTTTCAATTAAAAATAACGACTGCGTTCGATGATTGTGAACTAGGTGAGTGGTGGTCAATAAGCCCTTCACTTCGTGCTTGGCAATGACTGGTAGGCAGCGAATGTTGTATTGCAGCATCAGTGAAATCGCTTGAATTACTTTATCTTCGCTGTTAATCAAGATGGGATTGCGCGTCATGACTTCATGAATAGGGCGCTGGGTGTCTACCCCTCGAGCGACGACGTGTTGTGTCATATCTCGATCGGTAACCAAGCCGACGATTTCTCGCCCTTTTAGTACGACGGCACACGAACTGCGCCGTTTGCCACACATGGCTTTAGCGACGTCCATGATGGATTCGCAATAGTCAGAAACAGTGATGTTTTCGCTGGCAACTTCGCCAACCGTTCGGAAGAACAGGCTTTTCTCTTCTTTATTGACGATCGAACGTATTGCAGAGTTCAATCTCGTTTTTGCTGTAGCGGCAAAGTAATCTTTGAACTCTGGGTGCAGCTCGCACGTTTCTTGAATGTTTGCGTGAGGTATCAAGTAAAGTAGTGAGTCTTCAATAGCTTCTGCTCGATAGCCATCTTCTGCTTCTTTGAGTGGTTCCAGAAAAGTAAACCCAAATTGATCCTCTTCTCCAAGACGAGCCCTTAGTTTATTAATTTGGGTTCGCTGTTCGATTGCACCTTTTCGGATTACATATAGATACCTTTTTTGGCACATCGAGTGAAACTCAATACATTCTCCCTTAGCGAGATATTTGACCGTTACGGAGCTTGCCAGTGATTTGACTACCTGTCTTGGAAGAAGGTCGAAGGGATCAAGATGAATCAAAAAGTCGAAAATATTATTTGAAGCTGAATTGCCCATATAAATCCTTAGTTGAAACGGTGTTTCATTAAATTATTGGGTGGTAAAAAAAGCAGCACGAATGCTGCTTTTTTCTTTATTACTTTTAGACAGGGTAATTGTGGTAGCCCAGGTGCTCCGATACATTGCGACCAGCTGCGTGGAGAAGAGCGATGTACTCGCGCTTGCGGCTCTCTTCAAATCGAATAGTAGGAAACGAAACGGAGATGGCTGCAATAGGATCACCAAAACGATCGTAAATTGGTACGGCGATACAACGCAAACCTGGTTCTTGCTCTTCATTGTCTTCACCAAAGTGCTGCTCACGAACAAGGTCTAACTCTTCAAGTAGTTGGTCTACATTCTCATGCGTGCGCTGTGTGTGCTTTTTAAATTCAACATTAGCCAAAAGATCTCGCACGTCTTGGTCTTCCATATGAGACATCAATACCTTACCAATTGCTGTGCTGTAGAGCGGGTTTCGACGCCCAATGCGTGAGTGCATACGTAGATGGTAACTGGAGTCTATCTTGTGCAGATAGATGATAGAGTCTTCGTCAATGGAGCCTAAGTGAACAGTTTCATTGATGATCTTTGAGATTTTCGCCATTTCAGCATTGGCGAGATCAACCAGATCGACATGCTCTAGAGCTTTTGAGCCCAGCTCAAACAATTTTAGAGTTAGGGAGTATTTATCGGCTTCCCCTTCTTGCTCAACAAACCCGAGTGTCTTCATGGTTTGCAAAAAACGATAAGTCGTCGCCTTTGACATCATCAAGCGTTGAGAAAGTTCTGATACACCAATCTCTTTTTGGTCAGCTAGCGCTGAGAGAATGTTGAACACTTTTAATACTGACGATACAGCTTCCGGTTGAGTTGATTTTTCCATTTCACGCTCTGAGTCATTGTTGATAACGCCAAATTATACCTGACATACTTGGACGAGTCAGTAGTTTCGAAAAGCCATTTCATTTATTTAAAACCAACATTTGAGACATCAATCACATTTGAGATGGCGAACCTAAAAAAATAAAACGCAATTTCAAAAATAACTTTCAGTATTGTCATTTTTTGTGTAATGTTGGTTTTAACAGAGTGAGCAGCCCCTTTTATTTGTTCACCACACATTCACTACAAAGGAACAGACTATGATTCTTGATTCATTTAGCCTTGAAGGCAAAGTAGCAGTGGTAACTGGTTGTGATACTGGTCTAGGTCAAGGTATGGCATTAGGTCTTGCAGCGGCAGGTTGTAAAGTTGTTGGTGTCAACTACGTTGAACCAACTGAAACCATCGAAAAAATGAATGCGGCAGGCTACACGTTCCTAGATGTTCGCGCTAACCTACTAAAACAAGACGATATCCCTCATATCATCGACAGCACTGTGACTGAATTCGGTAAAGTGGATATCCTAGTAAACAACGCAGGTATCATTCGTCGTGAAGATGCAATCGATTTCTCAGAGCAAAACTGGGATGACGTGATGAACATCAATTCGAAAACCGTTTACTTCATGTCTCAAGCAGTAGCACGTCAGTTTATTGCTCAAGGCACTGGCGGTAAGATCATCAACATCGCCTCTATGCTTTCTTTCCAAGGCGGCATCCGTGTACCTTCTTACACTGCATCTAAGAGTGCGGTTATGGGCATCACTCGTGCAATGGCAAACGAGTGGGCTCGTCATAACATAAATGTCAACGCAATTGCACCTGGCTACATGGCAACCAACAACACTGCGGCACTGCGTGCAGATGAAGATCGTAACGCAGCTATCCTAGAGCGTATTCCTGCTGACCGCTGGGGTACTCCAGAAGATGTTGCTGGCCCATGTGTATTCCTAGCGTCTGACGCTGCGTCTTACATCAATGGTTACACTGTTGCTGTAGATGGTGGCTGGTTGGCGCGCTAATTTGGAATCTAGCGTTTAACCTTGGTTGGGCGCTGACAAAAGAGTAGATGGTGTGGAAAAAAATACAATTGCACAAATCCTCGGATTCTTGAGTTTCTTTTTAGGTGTGTGCACCTTTTATCAAAAAGACGATAAGAAGCTGAAGATTTTGATGTTGGTTTTTCATCTAAACCATCTACTGCATTTTTTCTTGCTAGGTTCTTTAGTGTCGGTAGTCAGTTCAGGGCTTTCAGCACTTCGAACTGCTACCGCGATTTATATTTCATCGAAAAGAGTCGCAGCAATATTCATCGTCATCAGTATAGCCAGTGGCTTCTATATTATGGAATCGCCACAGGACATCTGGCCAATATTGGGCACTGTCATCGGGACGTTCTCGGTGTTTGTTCTCAAAGGCGTTGCGATGAGAATCGGTTTTTTGGTCGGGGCGTTATGCTGGCTGACCAATAATTTCATCATAGGATCGATTGGTGGAACTCTGCTGGAGATGACGCTAATAAGCGTTAACTTAATGACCACAGCAAAATTGCTCAGAGAGCAAAAGAAAGTGAAGCTCGTCGATAACGAAGAGAAAGAAGACCCATGTTTGTATACAACAAAGACATCAAACTAGAAGACTTAGGCGACGGTATCTCACGTAAAGTGCTTGCGCACAGTGACAACATGATGGCCGTTGAAGTGCACTTTGAAAAAGGTGCCATTGGTTCTATGCACAACCACCCACATGAGCAGTTGACTTACGTACTGTCTGGTAAGTTCGAATTCACTATCGGCGATGAGAAGAAAATTGTTGAAGCGGGCGACACTATGTACAAAGAGCCAAATATTGAGCACGGCTGTGTGTGTCTAGAAGCAGGTGTGTTAATCGATAACTTCACGCCAATGCGCAAAGATTTTGTATAAGTTTTAAAAAAAGATTTCGTATAAGTTTTAAAATTAGTTACGCGGTTCGCCGCAGGAGAATTCAATGAAAATTGCACTAACTATGGAAAACAGCCAAGCACCTAAAAACGCTATGGTTGCTGCTGAGCTAAACACGGTTGCTGGTGGTCTAGGTCACGAAGTATTCAATGTAGGTATGACTGACGAAAACGATCATCACCTAACGTACATCCACCTAGGTATCCAAGCGAGCATCTTACTGAACTCTAAGGCAGTGGATTTCATCGTAACTGGTTGTGGTACAGGTCAAGGCGCACTAATGGCAAGCAACCTACACCCAGGTGTCGTTTGTGGTTACTGCCTAGAGCCATCTGATGCGTTCCTATTCAACCAAATCAACAACGGTAACGCGATTGCTCTAGCGTTCGCAAAAGGTTTTGGTTGGGCTGGTGAACTGAACGTTCGTTACATTTTCGAAAAAGCGTTCACTGGCGCTCGTGGCGAAGGCTACCCAATCGAGCGTGCTGCACCTCAGCAAGCAAACGCTGCCATCCTAAACAACGTTAAAGCAGCAGTATGTAAAGACGTTGTTGATTCACTAAAAGCGATTGATCAAGACTTAGTTAAGCAAGCTGTTGGCAGCGCCCAGTTCCAAGAGTGTTTCTTTGCTAACTGTCAAGTTACTGAGATTGCAGAGTACGTTCGCAGTCTGATTGACTAATTTAATTTGCTGTGGCTTCAGAATTTGTTAAACCCTAACCTTTGAGGTCACTGCTTAATTAAACGTAACACTACTTATTGACTGTTTTATTCTTTATTTTGCTATCCATATCGGGATTTTCCAGCCAGTGTTGTCACTGGCTTTTTTTTATTTTTGGTCAAAGGCTTATACCCATTCTTTTACAGTAAAAAAAATAGCAGCTTGAGCAGATGTTTCTGGCTCCTTAATAACCCAATTAATGTTGATCCTCTAAAACGCATTCAGCCCCACGGCAAAAGCTGTTGGGGCTGACTTTTTTAATCGAAGATCGAATTAGTTAACGTGAGCAACCGCGTCTTTAACCAGTTGGCCAAGCTCATCCCAGCGACCTTCGTCGATAAGGTTGGTTGGAACCATCCAAGTACCGCCACAAGCCAATACCGATTTGATAGATAGGTAGTTATCAACATTCTTAAGGCTTACACCACCTGTTGGCATGAACTTTACTGGATAAACAGCGGTTAGTGCCTTTAGCATGCCCACACCACCAGATGGTTCTGCAGGGAAGAACTTCAATGTACGCAGACCCATTTCCATAGCTTGCTCAACAAGACTTGGGTTGTTAACACCCGGTACGATTGGAATGTTTTTGTCGATACAGTATTGAACTGTGCGTGGGTTGAACCCAGGGCTAACGATAAAATCAACACCAGCTTCAATCGCTTGATCGACTTGATCGTTAGTAAGAACGGTACCTGCACCAATTAGCATCTCTGGGTAAGCTTGACGCATTGCTGCAATCGCGTCAGCTGCACACTCGGTACGGAACGTGATTTCTGCGCAAGGCATGCCGTTGTCTACGAGTGCTTTACCTAGAGGAATAGCATCTTCAACTTTGTTAATGGCAATGACAGGAATTACTTTAAGGCTTGCTAGTTGTTCATTTAGAGTAGTCATTTATGTTGTCCTATTAATCAAGGGTTGGCGTTGCAGTATCTGGAATGATTGCACCGCGATATTGAATTACGGTACCCGCAACTTTGTGACCCATTGCGGCAGAGCTAAATGCGTCTCCACCTGTTAGGCGCTTGGCTAGATAGCCGGCGCTGAATGAGTCACCTGCGGCTGTGGTATCAATTACGGAGTTAACCGGTTTAGGAGCGATGTATTCAGCACGACCCTCACTAAGAACCAGACACTCTTTCGCACCACGTTTAATTGCTATTTCAGAGACGCCTGCTTGCTGAGTACGTCCAATGCACTCTTCTAGGCATACGTCACCAAACAGGTCTTGATCATCTTCGAAGGTGAGCAATGCAGTATCCGTGAAACCTAGCATTTTGAGGTACGTGTCTTGAGCGGTTTTTCGGCTTTCCCACAGTTTCGGACGATAATTGTTGTCAAAGAAGATGCTGCCACCTTTTGCTTTAAACTTCGTTAAGAAGCTAAATAAGACGTTACGTCCTGCATTAGTCAGAATAGCTAAGGTGATACCACTTAGGTAAACCGCATCGTAATCCATCAATGAATCGACGAGGAGAGCACTCTCAGGCTGATCGAATACGAATTTAGCCGCGGCATCATTGCGCCAATAAAAGAAGGATCGCTCACCGATTTCGTCGGTCTCTATGTGATAAAGACCGGGCATTTTGTCACTTAGACGTAGTACCTTGTCGGTATTAATGCCCTCTTTAGACCAGGTTTGTAACATTTCGGAAGAGAAAGGATCATTGCCCAGAGCAGTAATATAGCTCACTGAAATGTCGTAATTTTTCGTCAGTCTAGAAAGGTAGAGCGCCGTGTTCAACGTGTCACCGCCGAAACTTTGCTTTAGTAAGTCTTTCTTGCGTTGTAGCTCCACCATGCATTCACCGATGATCGCTATTCTGTATTGGCTCATAGTCAAATTTCCAGTTTGAGAGTGACCAGTTTTTTCATGTTCACTATGTTAAATTTCTTTGTTAATTGTCCGTCTTTAATTTTAAATGGACAGTTGAGTCATTAAATTTAAAATGACGTTTTAATAAAATCAAACATTACCAATGCGACTTGAATTTAAGGTAGTAATATTTCTACTTTTGAGTACTAAATGTGATTTAGGTCGATTTTCAGTGTTGGGCCCACTAACTTCTGTATGGAAGACGAAACTCATTGTTATTGTTGTCGGTAACTTGCTTGGGAGGGTTGTCACTGATAGGTCGAGTGTGAAACGAATAGGGGTGGATGGTGGAAGCGATTGCTTTAATGACACTGTTTACACGATAGACCTTTTTTATTGACACTCACTGCACTGTTTGTGTTCAGGCTTCTTTTGATAGGTTTTACCTACTGAATTGATAGAAAACTCCAAATTTACCCTTCTGATAATTCAATGCAATATAAACCCAACAGCGCAAGAGAGCGCGAACATAACCGAATTATTGAGAGAGTAAAATCATGATCAACACAGAAATCAAACCATTCAACGCAACAGCATTCAAAAACGGCGAGTTCGTAGAAATCACAGAGCAAGACGTGAAAGGTAAATGGGCAGTATTCTTCTTCTACCCAGCAGATTTTACTTTCGTATGCCCTACTGAACTTGTAGACCTACAAGAGAAATACGCAGAGCTTCAGTCTCGCGGCGTGGAAGTTTACTCAGTATCAACTGACACACACTTCTCTCACAAAGCGTGGCACGACACTTCTGACAAGATCGGTACTATCGAGTACTTCATGGTAGGCGACCAAACTGGCACTATCACAAACAACTTCAACGTAATGCGTGAAGGTCAAGGCCTAGCAGACCGTGCTACATTCCTAATCGACCCACAAGGGGTTATCCAAGCAATGGAAATCACTGCTGAAGGCATCGGTCGTGACGCTGAAGACCTACTACGCAAAGTTAAAGCGGCTCAGTACGTTGCAAACAACCCAGGTGAAGTTTGCCCAGCGAAGTGGAAAGAAGGCGAAGAGACACTAGCACCATCTCTAGACCTAGTAGGTAAGATCTAAGCATCTGTAAACCCGTTCTACAAGCGTGCCTTAGCCTGCCTCCTAAAGGGCTTAGGTACGCCACCCTAAATCCTAACGCCGTGTCATGATACTGAGCTAGCCTGTTTGGTTATGGAAGTAGATTACATGGTGGGGCGTAGGCTCTCCCTCTGTCCAACACGTTCTTGTTAGAAACTTGTCGCAAATTCGACACCACTCCTATGGATTTAGGAGTGGCTTTTTTACTGTTATTGTAAAGCAGCTAAGATAGTTTCGGCTTTGCTTGCTTCAAATTGTTTTGGCTCCTCAACATTGAGTTGAGTCACTACGCCATTTTCCACGATCATCGCGTATCTTTGAGAGCGAACGCCGCCAAATGTCGCAGTATCCATATCTAATCCAAGTGCCTTGGTAAAACTCGCGTCGCCATCTCCTAGCATAAGAATTTCAGATGCGTTGTGCGTTTTACCCCATGCGTTCATCACAAATGCATCGTTAACAGACACACATGCAATCGTATCAACGCCCGCGGCTTTGATTTGATCGGCTAAAACGACATAGCCAGGTAGGTGAGCCTCAGAACATGTTGGCGTAAATGCCCCAGGCACTGCGAAAAGTACGACTTTCTTGTTTGCAAAGAGCTCTTCAGTTGAGTGATTCTGCATCCCTTCATCAGTTAGTTCACTAAGAGTTGCACTCGGTAATGTTTGGCCTTGCTGGATCATGTTGCGTTCCTTGTTGTGTTTGTTTTAAACAGTGTAGCGATCAATAGCGAATGGAACCACCGATAGAAAGTAAGGGATTGAGAGTATTACTAAAAGTGAGTTATAGACTATCAGCCTCACGCGCGATATCTTGGTGATGACATAGATTTAGCACTTGAAAATCAGTCACTTTTTTCAATCACGAAGCTAGCGTCAGTTGGTTAGCAATGACGTGATACTTTTAGGTATGTTGTTTGCCTGAGCAAGCATGCTAGTTGTTGACGTTGAACGCATTTTTTCTTGGAGCATATTCGTCGTTTCCTTGGCGAAATCGGTGTCTTTTATGCGACTGTTACTTTCATTAATATTGATTTCTTGATTTGATAAATTGTTAATTGCCTTATCTAACCGGTTTTGTGTGCTCCCGATGTCTCCTTGAAGCTTATTAACTTGGTGAAGGATAAGGTCACATGTATAAATCAGAGCATTACGGTCATTAATGTAGTCTGTTTCATTGGGCTTATAATGCTCAATGTGTTCGAAGTCATGGTGAATCAACTCAGTCAGGCTGCGATCTAAGCCAAAAGCGACAAAAGGATTTCCGCCCTTAAGCAGATAACTTCTTGAGCCATCTGCTTTGGTTAAATTAGCAAAGTGCTCTCCTGATATTCCAAATATCTCCCCATTTGAATAATCTGAACCTTTCTCATACGCATAGGCTAAGGTGCTTTGCTCTACACCATCTTCATCTTCACGATCAGTTAGAAAAAATCTCACTTTTTCGTCGAATTGATTGTTGAGGTAATTGACCACACCTTCAATGTTTTGACCTTCCGGGAGTTCTATTCGCGTTTTTTTCTCCCCATTATTTTTAATAAAAAGAAAGTCAATGTAGTCTCCTTTTTCGGTGCGCCAATCTAAAGGGACAGGATCACCGGTATAAGATGAAGGTGTAGTCCGAATGATACGTTCTTCGTTTAGAGCTTCTAGATTAGGTAGACCGAAAAGCATTGCCTCACCGGTTTGAGATCCTATTTGAAAGCGTAAACTTTCTTTTGAGCCATTGAGCAGGTTTAAACCCCCATAATTACCAGTTTGAGTGATACGGTGTAGCTCGTCACCCAGGGCTCGAATCTCTTTCTCTATTGCTTCAATGTCTTCGGGGGTGTTTGTACCATTGACGGATTGCAGAGCCAAATCTCTGATTTGCTGAATACTTGATGTGTACTCTGAGATAGCGCCTTCGGTCACTTGTAATATCGATATTGCATCATTTGCATTGCGCATTGAAACATCTAGCCCACGGCTTTGTGTACTCAGGCGATTGGATATCTGCAATCCTGCGGAGTCATCTTTGGCTTGATTGATCTTTTTCCCGGAGCTCAGCTTCTCAAAGGAGGATGCCAAACCCTGCTCAGAGGTTCTGAGCCTGTTTCGCGTCTCTGTTGCGATATGATTACTTAGGACGGTTAAAGCCATGGCATTTATAGGTTCATAGGTTATTTTACTAACTTATATGCAACTTAAGTGCCATGCCTGTAGTTGCTCATGTGTGGGTGTTGAGCGGTTTGATTGATTATTTTGCTGATATATTATTGATTGTCGGCAAAATTTTGCCGGCCATATGAAAAGAGCTTAAAGCAGTCACTTTAAGCTCTTTGTTTAAATTGTGGTTTAGAACGCTAGATTGGATTACTGCAGGTACGCATTTAGCATCCACATTAACTTCTCTTGTTCACGGATGTAGTCACCCATAAGTGCCGCTGTACCTTCATCAGATGCATCTCCTGCCTGTTAAAGCTTCGCGAGTAAAAAGTGACTAGAAGCCAACGTAATGGATTTTATTTAAAGTGTGTTAGAAGTGTTGTCATACCAATTTAAGTAAAAATATTATCTAATTGATGCTGTTACTTCTTCGTGAACAAAGATGCTACGGACAGCCTCGATAACATTGATTTTAAAAAACTTGATAGCCGACAAAATCCATTCAAATGAAGATGCGATTGCTCGCATTGATCCACTTAAAGATGGTCACTTTCTAACCCAGATTGCTAAGTTCTTTATGGTAAGTAGAATGAGTGTGAATAAATGGGTACAAACATTCCTTGAAGAAGGGCGTGAGGAACGGTAAGAGAAGCTAAGAACAGAACACCCAAGATTCTTCAACGCTCAGCAGTGTGAACAACTAATCCCGTTTATCAAGGCACGTGTCGAAGACTTATCTGAGGGGAGGTTAACAGGTACTGATATTCATGCTTTTATCGTGAAAGAGTCTGGTAAACACTGCCACCCAGAATCCATCTAGTATTTACTTAATCATATGGGTTTCTCTCGGATAACATCACGCTCCAAGCACCCTTGTAAATCCCTGATGATTTTAAAAAATTAAAAATTGACACGATACTGAATATCCCCGATCACATGGGGATTGATAACGTCGCTGTCTAGTTTCAATATAAAACAACACATGGTCAGCAAAACACGACAATTTGATTTTGGGCTAAATGTGGATCAAGACCAAGAATAGTTAAGCAGCAGTTTGAATATGAGCATTTGTTTCGTTCAGTATGTCCTGCTAAAGGTATTGGCGAGTCGCTGGCCTTTCCCTGGGTTAACAAGGACATTATGGTTGAGCACCTTAAGCAGCTCTCCTCGATGGCTGAAACAGGTCGCCACGTAGTGGTCATTATCGATGCTGCTGGCTGGCATACAAATGACATTGCAGAGCAGTTATGTCTGTATCGTGAAGCTCCCGCCATATTTACCAAAGCTAAACCCGATAAAGCAAGTGTGGATTTGGCTTAGACGACACTATCTTGCTAATCAGAGTTCTACCGACGACTAAAATATTGTGTCGAAAGTATGCACTGTATGGAATCGATTCTTGGGGTATGCAGACAGAGTTACCAACTAGATTAACCTGACGAGTTAATTTTCCAGATTGATATCATAACTTATTTCAGACGATGCGAATTTTTGCTCAGAAAGTCCAGAAACAATTAACGGTTTATAGAATCAAGTTTCGTTCCACCGAGGCTGACTTTCATTACATGAATGGCGAAGTCGAATGCTTATAGAAAGCAGACAAAAGAGAGTTCTTGTCGAAAAGCCGTTCGTACGGCGATTGATGACTCTGCTGGTACGAGAAAAGTCACAGACAAGGTTTAAAACTGAAACGTTATTACATTTTTAAGATTTTAAAATTGTTAGGGCTGGTAAATAGCCAATAGCCAATAGCCAATAGCCAAGCGTCGAAGCTCCGTTATAGAAAGGTATCTCAAGAACAAATACAGATACCAAACCACCTGCCTCGATAATTTTCTTTACCAATCCAGCCCATATCTAAGGTGGTGATTTGATGTATATATGGACAGATCTGCTCTGAATATATCTTGCTTTTATCATCGATATTTTTTGGTGAGAAAGCATGTTGGTTGAGTGATGCCACTATCACCCCAATCACCCTATAACAAGTCGACGTGGAAAGCACTCTATATGACGTTCGAATTACTAGGTTAGTTCAAAGGCATTATGTTCCACAGTGACAAAGAACTCAGGACACAAGTCGTTCTTATCGGTAACTGTAGTTCGATGGAGCAGGTCTCCAGAAGCGCCAAAGACAGAATGGTACATTGTCGGGTGTGTGGTCGTAATGTCTGTTGTTAGAAAAGACCGTTCATTTTAAAGTAAAGTGAACGGTCCAGAGCAAGAGACTTAGTTTTTTTGAATTATGTGTTTTGCTTTATTCTCTAGGAATGAATTGTATACCCATATGAATAGAGAGAAATTCATTAAAAGTACGACAATAATCGCTGGGAATCCGCCTAGATTCGACAGCATCTTGATCCCATCTATTCCAATGAATCCTGTCATGATCCAAGCAACAGTAGCAATAAGCGTACCGAAAAGTATTTTAAGGACGTTGCGTTGCCTGTTGATTTGATTGTTGTCGTCTTGTTTTTTAAGGCAGAGTGAAGATATCGCCTCGGTATTTGAGTCTGCTGCTGTTACATAGGCTAGGTAAACGATGAATATGAAACCTAAGATAAGGAAATGACCGCCGGGTAGTTGATCTAATAATGCATAAATGACTGCCCCAGGTCCACCTTCTGACATTATTTGGTAGTAGAATCCTGATTTTTGCATATCGATCGTTAAAATGGTGCCTGAGAATATACTCATCCAGATAATTGAGAATATAGCGGGTACAGCTAGATTAATGACAATGAACTCACGAACGGTGTAGCCACGCGCTATTTTGCCTAAAAATAGAGCAGTGATTGGGGCCCAAGATAACCAGTTTGTCCAGTAAAACACTGTCCATGATAGAGGCCAAGTGTCATCGGAATCATATACGGTCCCCAAACTGCGAGGTAAGAACGTAGTTATGTACTCACCCAAAGCCGTTACTGCACCTGAGACAATCTTCGTCGATGGTCCGAATATGAATGCGATAATCGCGATAGCGACGAATAGGACTGCGTTTAATGAAGAGAGTCTCGCAATTCCTTTTTCTATACCTGAAATTGATGATGCGATGAAGCTGATCATGATTATGAAGATAACGATGCCAAGAAGTATTACATTATCTGCAAGGTCAGTGATATTGCTTAATCCACTCGAAAGAACGAGAGCTCCAGTACCTAGAGAAGCCGCCATACCTGCGACTAGGGCTAACATGGCAAGTGAATCAACAACATTACCAATGTGCTCAGCTTTATTTTTACCAAATAGCGGTTCAATTGAGGAACCCAGTGAGAAGTTACCGCTTCGATTGTAAAGGGCTAGTGCGAAAGCTAAAGCAGGTAAGGCGTAAATAGAAAATGGGATGATTGACCAGTGCATAAACATAGTTGATAGAGCAAAAGTGGCACTTGCTACCGAATTTGGCTCAATGTTAAGTGAGTCCGGTGGACCATATAAGTGGTAAAGTGGTTCAGCTGTTCCCCAGAAAAGCATACCGGCAGCCGTTGTTGTACAGACCGCGATAGATGCCCACCTCCATTTCGATAACAATGGTGTTGAATTCTCTCCACCAATCCTTTTTTTCCCTAGCGGTGAGAGGTAAATAATGAGCAGGGTGGTAAGCATCAATAGCGCACCACCTGAGAATAACCATGATAACTTGCTCAACATCCAGTTATTTATGGCCGATGTTACGTTTAAGAACGACTCCATGTTTGTGTAACTTAAAATTACAGTGATAAGTAGCAATGCCAATGGTATAGCCATTACTTTTGTTCTTATATTACTCATTTAAACCTTCCTTTTTCCTTATTCATTGGAACTTTCCTTTTTTGGCTTTTCTGCGTTTTGGATTAATTTTTCAATAACTTCCTCTAAGAAGATAAAAAACAAGGTTCTCGGCCTTTTATATTGCTTTATCTTGTTATTTTGAGAAACTCTAGTTAAATAGAAAACCTTGTAACTCGTTAGTTCTGGTAGGTTGACTAGATCTTCGAAAAGAAATAATTTCTCTCCAGAGTTTACCTTTATTAAATTTGTGTAGTTGTCATATAAACCTGATGTTGAGATCGTAATTAACAACGTATCTTGGTTGCAATAATGTTGAAGCATGTTCATGTCGCTTACTGCTGTAGCTCTTTTTTGGGTGACCATCTGGATTCTGTCGCTGAAATAAGCAGCACATGCGAAAGACGGTCCTGCACCATATAAGACAATATTTTGGTATTTTTGCATTTCATTATAAAATGAGTCGACTAATTCTTGATTAAAATTTTCTAAAAATGTCTGAATTGAAGAAAGGTGACTGTTCTGTATCGTGCAGACGCTGCTCATTTCTATTTCATCATTTTTATTGTGCAGTCTTTTGAACTCTTTGAAATTTTCAAACCCCATTCTTCTCACGAACTTTGAAAGTTTTGATGGTGAGATATTCAGCTGCTCACTTGCTTTAGATATGGATATGTTTCTTTCTTTTTCTAGGATCGGAGTGATCTCTCTCAAAATCTTCTTTTCTAAATTATTAAGCATACTGTTTGTTATTAATGACGCCATATCGTGTTCCTTTGATTAATGAATAGTATCACTGTGACATGATAGTTAAATAGAAAATTTTCCATTTAAGGCTTTGTATCACACTTTTATGGAAAATTATCTTTGCAATGCGGTGCAAAAACATTATGATTCTTAGAGTTAATTATTTCCTATGGAGTGTTTTAATGCTAGACAATATGCTTGATTTTAACATGGATATGTTCTCGTTAGAGGGCAAAGTAGCTCTGGTCACAGGCGGGAATAGTGGTTTAGGACTGTCGTATACGATTGCTTTTGCAAAAGCCGGCGCTAAGGTAGCGGTGGTTTCTGTTACTGACACCACTGATGAAGTAGCGGAAATACTGGACGCGATGGGAGAGTCTTACTTATTTATTAAAGCGGATATCACTTCTGACGGTTCTCCGCAAAAAATTGTGGATCAAGTTGTCTCTCATTTTGGTCATATTGATATTCTTGTGAATAATGCAGGTCGCTGTGTTATTGAAAAAAATGTTTTAAATTTTGATAGACCTAAATGGGATGCGATGGTGAGTTTAAACTTAACTGCTGCTTTTGAAATGTCTCATGCCGTGGCTAAACATTTTATTCCTCAGAGGTCTGGAAAGATTATCAATATTGCTTCGATGTTTTCTTATTTGGGGGGGAAATGGTCACCGGCTTACTCTGCGACTAAGCATGGAATTGTAGGTTTAACAAAATCTTACTGTGACGAGCTTGCTCAATTTAACATTCAAGTGACAGGTATCGCTCCTGGTTATTTCGCAACGCCGATGACTGAGACAACTAGAAACAATGAAGAGGCAAATAACAATATAATTTCTCACATTCCGGCTGAACGCTGGGGAGATTTAAAAGATTTAATGGGAGCGGCTGTATTTTTGGCATCCAGCGCATCAAATTACATCAATGGCTCGGTAATCGACGTTGATGGTGGGTATTTAGTAAGGTAACTAAGGAATAATTATGGAAAATGCTCAATTGTTAGATGGTCTTCTTTCTTTTTTGGATAAAAGTCAGATTGTAACCACTGAATCGGAGTTATATGAGGCTTCTGCTGACCGTTATAAGAAATATGCGAAGGTTAAAGGTGAGTTAAATAGCATTCTTCCTTCTGCTATTGTTGAACCTAATTCGGCTGAAGAAGTATCTATGATTTTATCGTTCTGTAACAAGAACAATATTAACGTCATTCCCCGTAGCGGTAAAACTTCAACTGAAGGCGGTCTTGAGAACTGGAAAGAAGGCACGATTATTATTGATAGTAAGCGCCTTAATCAAATCATCAAGATCGATGAGTACAACATGCAAGTAACGGTGCAAGCGGGTGTGTGTTTACAAGACGTTGAAGATGAAGTTCGTAAGTTAGGTCTGACAACAGGCCATTCTCCTCAATCTAAGCCTGTGGCTCAATATGGCGGTTTGGTGGCGACTCGTAGTATCGGACAATTCTCCACATACTATGGAGCCATTGAAGATATGGTTGTTGGTCTTGAGTGTGTTTTTCCTAACGGTCATATATCTCGTGTCAAAAATGTTTCTCGTCGTGCAGGTGGCCCAGACATTCGTCACGTTGCTATCGGTAATGAAGGCACGTTATGCTTTATCACTGAGGTGACAGTCAAGCTATTTAATTACTATCCAGAAAACAACCGTTACATCGGTTACCTGATTAAAGATGTGGCGTCTGGTATTAACATTCTTCGTGATGTTATTTCGTCTGGGTACAAAGTGTCTGTTGCACGAGTTTATTCTGAAGAAGATGCTGCCCAGCACTCTAAGTTAGCAGCGTTCAGCGAGAACAAGTGTTTGTTAATTCTGACTCTCGAGGGGCCAGAACGATTGGTAAACGCGACTTATGAAGGGATTGAAGAAATTCTTACTCTGCATGCTGACAATGTCATCAAGAAAGCCCCTTCTGAACAAGTTCAAGATTGGTTTGAAAATCTAAACTGGAGCGTGGACCGTATCGAACAAGAAATTGCGGAGATGCGTGACCACAACCGACATGACGGCTACACTACTGAGATATCTGCTGATTGGAGTACGGTACCTAAGATTTACGACAATGTTATTCACCGTATACGTACTGAATTTGACCGTGCTGAGGACCTTACTATGCTTGGAGGGCACTCTTCTCACAGCTACCAAAACGGCACGAACATGTACTTCGTTTATAACTACAATATTCATTGTGATCCAAAAGATGAGATGCGTCTTTACCATCACCCTTTACAGCGCATTATTGTTGAAGAAACGCTTAAACTGGGTGGTTCTATGTGTCATCATCACGGTATAGGTAAATATCGTAATGAGTGGACAAAAGCAGAACATGGTTCAGCTTACTACATGCTTGAGTCACTCAAAGCAGTTTTCGATCCAAATAACATTATGAATTTTGGTTCTATTTTTCCTCAAGAAGGTACTGAGAAGTTCTTCAAGTAGTCCAGGTAATCGTTATCAATTTGAGGGAGCCGTATGAGTTCATATTTTATTGGTATTGATAATGGGTCTCAGAGCACGAAGGTAGCCATTTATTCTAGCCGAGGTGAGGAAGTTTGTTCCGCTTCGATTTTGCTACGCCCTACCGACTGTAATGATCTAGGGTGGGTTACCCATCCAGATGATGATATTTGGGATAGTGTTTGGATGGCCTTAGAACGATGCGTGTCATCATTTCCTTATTCGAAGGAGCTAATTAAAGGTATTGGTCTGTGCAGTATTCGTTGCTGTCGAGTGCTTTTAGACCGTGAACGGGAGTTAGTCGAACCTGTTATTAGTTGGATGGATGTGAGAATGGGGAAGCCTTACGTTCATGTGGACGATAGGGTTAAGTACGTGACCACGACATCGGGGTATCTATCGCATAAGCTCACAGGGAATACGACCGACTCAGCATCTAATTATGAAGTTCATTGGCCTATTAATCCCGATTCAATGGAATGGTCTGATGATTCGGAAATAGCAGCTAAAGGCTTAGTCAGATCACAACTTTTTGAACTAAAGAATCCTGGTAGTAGCTTGGGTGTACTTAGATCTGACCTTTCTAGTTGTCTAGGGCTTAACTCTGATGTTTGTATCTACGCCACTGCGAATGATAAAGCTGTTGAGGCTTTGGGGGCGGGCGTTGAAAAGGGAGAAGAAGTGATGATCTCTCTCGGAACGTTCATCTCGGCAATGATGGTCGGTGATGAACATTTCCCGAATGAAACTAAGTTTTTTTCAACACTAGCTTGTGAACCTTATAAGTATGTTTATGAATCTGAAGGTATTCGCCGTGGCATGTGGACCATTAGTTGGTTTAAGAACCTAATAGGGCAAGAACTCGTGGAATTGGCTCATCAGATGAAAATGTCCGAAGAAGATGTTTTAAATGAGTGCGCTCAGTCCATACCTGTAGGCTCGGATGGGTTGATCACAATCCTTGATTGGTTGAGCCCTATCGATAAGCAATACCGAAAAGGTGCAATGCTGGGTTTTGATGAGAGGCATACGAAATATCATATGTATCGTTCTTTACTTGAAGCTATTGCTTATTCTCTTAACTCGAACCTGCTTGATTTGTTTGAGGCAAAGCAAGAGGTATTGAAAGCGATAGTGGCTACCGGAGGGGGCGCTAAAAGTGCTTTGCTACTTCAAATCATAAGTAACGTTACTGGTGTGCCGGTTAGGACCGTCAGTACAACTAGCGTTGCTTGTTTGGGTGCCGCGATGTGCGCGGGGGTGGGCTCTGGAACGTTTTCTTCTTTTGCTTCGGCGAAGGAGTGTATGATCAAGTACTGCCCAGAAATTACTCCTCATCCTATCGACTCAAATCACTATCAGGAGATTTATCATAATCATTATAAAAATATTCGCCACTATACCGACCCGTTATTTATGAGTCTCGAACCAATAACCGTGAAATAGATATAACTAATCATAAGGAATGGTTTGTATATAATATTTATAACTTAGACAATTAATTTGGTCTTCGTGCGTCTAGGTTGAACAGATTGTGGGGGGATGAATTAAATCCTTGGATATTCGAAGAGAAAGAGCGTGATTCGATTATCTACTATGCATTTAATTACGGTGTGAACTTAATATATTTAACTGATTCAATTGTAATCTCGAAACCACGGCCTTTGGCCGTGGTAATTACTACTACCGAAAAAGTGCCTACATTGGGGGTAACTTACTTATTCTTTAAATGAATAACAAGGGCTATTTTTAAGTTCATTACTCGTTTATTGGCAACGCTCGCTCTTTATTACTTGGGCTCCAAAATATCAGATTAAAATTCTCAAAGGTTATTCTATTTAGTGGTCGACTAAAATTGACCAAAGATATGTAATTTTTTCAGTAAAGTCTTTGAAATTAGTTGTGAGTGAGGCCTAGTTTACGTATTTTGTTGATATCAGACACCCGTTCTGCGTTTAATCGGACACCTTTCTTCCCAAGCTTTTCTCTACTTCTATGTTTACTCTACCTATCCGGTTTGTGCTAGCTTTCTCATTAATCACCTTTCAGCTCTATACGGTGGCTATTATGGAACAACCTATTTAGCAGAGCATCTGCGACAGTAGCGTTACCGTCCATGTTGTACCACTCCCTTACCGGCAACTGGGCAACTGACTGATGACGATCGTGCTACTCGTTTGGAATCTATCCTCAGGAAGTTCTATCACGTAGCCAGTATTATCTGGACTTAGTTTTTCCATTCCCCAGTCATCTTAGGTCAGCAGAGATTTTTGTGCTAGCGTCTGTAGTTGCTTTTGATACTTTCCATTTGCGTAATGCGAGCTTTGTCTTGGTGGAAGACGATACCTTTAACTATTCTTTGTGATTTACAAGCTATTTTTGAACGAATAACGCGCGAACAATTACTAGATAAGTCCATCAAGTCATTGGATCTTTTATATACCCAAAGGTTGTTTCCTATATTGTTACTGTATTCGGCTTAATAAACCGGAAACTTAAAATAAAAACGGCGGTAAATGATAAAGTTATATCGCCAAACACAACCTACCGTTCTCATGCCGTAAAGTTTGTACAAACGTCTTCTCTTATCACGATTACCCTCAAACCCATTACGACTGCTCGATGTTCATGCGGGTAACATGTTCAAGCCACAAAGATTATCAGTGGTACACGATTAAAAACGCGATGATTCTCAGAGTTCCTATCGAGCTATCCCCACAAACAAGCCGTATTCAGTTCCTTTACCGCGGTATCACAACCGAATCTATTTCCTGACTTGAGTCTTTTGCTCGACTTACTAACCGTTGACATAGCTATACTAAACAGTTGCTGCCTCTACTTCTTATCAAACATATTTCCCAGGTGGCGGGTGTTCATTTACATACGGTTAAGGAGATAAATAAGCGTATGCAAAATGTCGTACCAGAGTTGAATTGGGCAGATCTGAGACAATTGGTCATGTATGAGTTCGCTCTCTTCAGGTGTCATCGTTATGCCACGGTTATTGCGGATGATAAGACGCATCAAATGCTTCGGGCAGGCGTTGAACGCAGCCGAAAAGGTATCCGTCCCTTCTTTGAATTATGGCCAGCACATATATAGAAGCGGTTGCGATGGATATGAATACGGCTTTCGACCTCGAAGCACTGTAACGTTGCCTCAGCGTCCGCATGGTGGGCTACCTATTCCATGCAGTCGCCAAACTTGTTCGAGAAGTTATGGACAGAGTCAGATTTGAAGAAGTTTCTCAACTTAAATAGATCAATAAAGAAAATCTGTGAATTAAACGTTCACGCTCGGTACTCTTCAAAAAAAAAGAGGCAATTTAGGTAGTAAACAGGAGAGCTATCTAAGTGAGGTACTATGTATGAACAAGGATTTAATGGGGTGTATTCACTTGAAGCTCAGCTGAAAGAGTTATGGAAGTGTCAATTAGAAAGTCAAGCGCAAGCTCTTCCCAACGGATGGATCAGCTAGAAAGTTGATCTATCTAGCTATCCAAGATCCTTCCAAGAAGTGGACAATACCGATTATATTATGTTCGAAACCGAATCGCTGAATGTACGTCATCCCCACGACAGTTGCACAGATTTATACACAAGGTCTTCAAAGGTGAAAGCAGCGCGATGAACCTTACTTAATCGCTTTACCTAGCGGGATAGATTCCATCGCTTGTTGAGTCTTATTCCATTTGCACTACGATCAGTCTTTCCTGCTACTACACGAGCACTCAGTCCACATATCTACTAATGAGTAGACGTCATTGACTCAACATTTTTTGTAACGTCTCTTTCAATTCAGTTGAATTGTTAGCCTCATTAACACATTCTAAGGTCGCTTTGTATCCAATCTTGGACTTAGCATGTACCACGAGCGGCACCAAAGCGAGCTTATTACGAGATTCTGTCTCTAAATTGACTTCTATGCCGAAAATACACTTTTCCGTCAGCACAGAGATTCCCTTTTCTAGGTGATCTATGGCATCAAGTAGGTTGGTAGTCAGTAGCATTCCCCACGGGTTGTAGTCCAACTCTCCATGCACGTGTACTTGTTTAGATGAGTAACAATGCCCTTGTGCTTGCATAGCAGACTGAATTGCAAACTCGGGAATGGTAGGATTTACTTTTCCTGGCATTGCACTTGAACCAGCCTGTACTGCTGGAAGCGTAATTTCAGATAAACCGCCCTCTGGTCCGGAAGACATTAGGCGCAGATCTTTCGCTATCTTAATGATAAAGCCAGCTAAGTTTTCAACCTCGCTCACACAACGGATTTGAGCATCAAACGACTGGCTTGATTGAAACAAGTTGTCGTTCTTTCTGATCTCTAAGTCAGTAACATTTGCAAGTACCGAGATACAACGCTCCGCATAGGCAACTGAGCAATCACCCTTTCGACCAATAATATTACCACTTAAGTTAACCGCTAGTAGTTCATGACGACATTCGTTAAGGTGTTCTTTATAAGTTTTTAACGATGCTAAGTAGCCGCTCCAAAATTGCTTAAACTCAATCGTTACCGCATCCTGCATACAGGTTCTAGCGAGTTTTGAATGGTCGCCATGATTTGCCATTAAATACTCAAGTGCATATATCAAGCGCTCGATGGTAGTATTTAAGCAATCAAGGGCTTCGATAATCGCCAAATGACTGGCGGTTTGTAAGCAGTCACTTGTTGAATGATTCATGTTAATAGTGTCATTCGGGTGAGCAGGAGAATAAGTTCCGTACGGCTGGGCATAGTAGCTATGATTGACAATATTGGCGACGACCTCGTTGACGTTCATATTAACGGAAATACCACCGCCACCATGAAATGCGTGAACAGGGAATAACTCTCTTTGATAGTTTTCTAGTATGGACTGACAGGTGTTTTCAACGTTCAGTGAAAGAACAGGATCCATTTCTCCGACTTCCCTGTTTACACGAGCAGAAGCTAATTTGATCCGTAAAACAGCCTTGATGAGGGAAGCGTAATCACCCAGTGTTTTTTGATTACCTATAGGATAAAGGTTTAGAGCTCGTTGTGTTTGAGCACCATAAGGGAGTAATGCTGGAATTTTCACTTCACCAATATTATCGACTTCGATTCTGTATTGCATATTTTTCCTTAATTGGGCGGATAGAAACCGCCCAACATATTTGACTAGCTTTCGCCGTAATAGACCCAAATACTCTTAGTCTTGGTGTAAGAAGATAGCGAATGAATGGCCATTTCTTTACCCCAGCCACTCTGTTTAAAGCCTCCAAATGGGCTGGCAAGTCCATAGCAGCCATATTTGTTTACAAACACCATACCAGCATCAATCTGATCAACCATTCGATGTGCTCGAGTCACATTAGATGTGTATATACCTGCTGCAAGCCCATATTCCGTATTATTAGCTATTCTAACGGCGTCTTCTTCAGTTCTGAATCTGATACAGGAAAGCACCGGGCCAAAGATCTCTTCGCGAGCTATACGAGCATCTTCAGGCACTTCCGAGAAAATCGTTGGTCTAACAAAGTATCCGTTGTCATTGCCATTTGATGTATCTCGCTCACCACCAGCAACCAGTTTTGCTTCGGTTTTACCTATCTCAATGTAAGACATGATTTTATTGAACTGCGCTTCATTACATTGAGGCCCTTGTTCACTTTCAGGATCTAACGGATCACCACACTTAACTGCCTCTGCTTTAGCAATCAGTTTATCGAGAACATATTCATAAATCCCTTCTTGAATTAAGAATCGTGTCGGCTCAGAGCACTTTTCACCTTTATGAGAGAACATAACAGTAAAGGCGCGATCAATAGCTGCATCCAGGTTTTCAGTATCCTCAAAGAAAATACAAGGAGACTTACCGCCAAGCTCAAGGGTGACTGATTTCATGTTTGATTGGCCGCTATTCTCAATAATTTTGCGTCCAATTGGTGTACTGCCCGTAAAGGACACTTTTTGCACATTATTGCTGACGGTTAACTGATTTGAAGCAGCTCCGTCAGCAATCACTAAGTTTAAAACCCCGTCTGGAATATCAACGTTTTCAACAATTTTTTCTATCAAATATAAGGAGGTCAAAGGTGTAAACTCAGATGGTTTAAGAATGACCGTATTTCCCATCGCTAAAGCCGGCGCGATTTTCAACGCGGCCTGATAAAGAGGAAAGTTCCAAGGTGCGATAAGTGCACATACCCCAACCGGTTCTTTATTCGTGAAGTTAAGGTATTCAGGGTCGACAGGTGAAGTTTCGCCATAAAACTTGTCAGTCCAACCTGCATAGTACTCAAAGATATCAGCACAAGTTGGGATATCATCAGCCAACGACTCTGTTAAAAGTTTCCCGTTTGGTAACGTCTCTAGCACCGCTAAGACTTCAGTATGATCACGAATAACTTGAGCAATATCGCGAAGCACTTTCGCGCGTTCAGTCCTACTCACTTTACTCCACACACCAGATTGGTGAGCTTGTGAGGCAACAACCGTCGCTTCTTCAACTAACTGCTCATCGGCTAAAGGGATGTTACACAACACATCTCTATTGCTAGGGTTGGTAACCATCCAATTATTCTCTAAGTTGCCGAGAACCCATTGGCCACCAATAAATTGTTTTTTATCTTTGCTTAGCCACTCTTTAGCTTTAGTGATTGCTAAGTTGTATTGAGTATCCATATTTTCTCCAAACTGGGCAGTTGTCATTGTGGTCAGTCCTTAAAAACTTACAGGCATCACAATTTAACAACAACTGAATAAAAGTAATTAACATATGAGATTTAATCGCTAGAATTCAAACAAATCTATAAAAGCGCGCTATTTCGGAAATTAGTGTGAAACGCAGTGACCGAGTTTGAGTTCTAAGTCGCTGTATTTGTGACTAGGAGCAAGATAATGAGACAACTACCCTCGCTTAATGCAGTTCGAGTATTTGAAGTTGCAGGTACGCACTTAAGTTTCACCGCTGCGGCAAACATTTTAAATGTTACGCAGGGGGCGGTTAGCAAACAGATAAAACAACTCGAGGAGTATTTGGGTGTACCGCTTTTCAAACGCACATCTACTCGAGGGCTTCTTGAGTTAACTCCGATTGGCGAGCAAGTTCTCGACACAATTTCTCGTTCTCTTTCTGAGGTCGAGAAAGGATTAGAGGTCATACGGAACCCCAATCTTCAACAGCGATTAGTTGTTCTTGCTCCTCCAACATTTACTAGCCGTTGGTTGAGTGCTCACCTCGTTAACTTTGCTAAAGCATTTCCCCAGTATGACTTACAGATCTATAGCAAAAGAGAGCAAAGTACCCTATACGATATTGAAATCCTCTTTGATGAAGTCAGTGAATTCTACGCAAAAGACAACTTGTTATTTAAAGAAAAATACGTAGCAGTCTGTAATCAAGACCTCGTTACCGAGAGCATGAATATCGAGGCCCACACACATAAGATGCTCCATATTCGCCACCATGGTCATAACCTCCCGGCATGGAAAGACTGGCTTGAATCTGCCAATATTCAATTGACAGAGGGACATCGAAAAGGGATTTCGATGAGTACTCAAGAGCAGGTGATAAATACAGCGATCGCTGGTGGCGGATTCGCGGTAGTGGACCTCAATATGGTTTATCACTCACTTAAAAAACAGGAGCTAATCCAATTCCACCCTCTGCAATGTCGCAGTCGCTATGGGTATTTCATTCATGTCCCGACTCCCAAAGTCGGTACGAGTAAAGTTGAAGCATTTGTGTCTTGGTTGAAAGAAGAGTGCCTTAGCGTGTCGTAGATTCAATTTTTCAAACAACCACGATTGACAAGCAGAATGTAACTGGTTGTTTTTTATGAAATTAAATTCACCGTACATACAATAATGAACTAAACTCATAAATGCCTAACTTATATTCACTCGTGTTTTGTTGGCTTTTGAATCTAAATACTCAGGTCAACAAACAAAAATTAAACATTTCGTTTACATAATGCGAGAGGTGAATATGGAATACGTACAACTAGGTAACTCTGGCCTCAAGGTGTCTCGTTTGTGCCTTGGAACGATGAACATGGGCTCTAAGGAATGGAAGCCTTGGATCTTTAATGAGAAAGAGAGCGAGCCAATCATTCGTCATGCTATCGACCATGGTGTTAACTTTATCGACCTAGCAGACTTTTATTCATATGGGGCTGGTGAAGAAGTCGTTTGTAATGTACTCAATCGCATTGGTCAACGTGACAAGTTAATTGTCACAACTAAAGTTGGCTACCAAATGAATGATGACATCAACGCACAAGGCCACTCTCGCCAGCATATAATGAACTCCATTGATGCATCGCTAAAGCGCATGAAGATGGACTATGTAGATATTTACATGCTTCATTTCTTTGATGTAAACACTCCTATCGAAGAAACAATGTGCGCTCTGAATGATATCGTTCGATCAGGCAAAGCTCGCTATATTGGTGTTTCAACCATGTATACATGGCAGCTCGCTAAGATCATCCAGGTATGTGATCAAAACGGTTGGGTAAAACCTATCAACATGCAATTACAATATAATTGTGCTTACCGAGAGGAAGAGAGAGAGATGATTCCATATTGCCAAGACCAGGGCATCGGAGTGTCGGTATTTAGTCCTCTTGCTCGGGGTATCCTCACTAATGATATGCAGTCTAACCGAAACAAAACTGATTTCTTTACTGCCGAGATGTATAACGACAAGGCTTCATTTGATATTTCTACTTCTGTTGCCCGTGTAGCCCAGAGGCACAACGTAGCTCCCGCTCAGGTAGCTCAAGCTTGGGTACTATCTAAACAATACGTTTCCTCGATGTTAGTTGGTGCCGATACACCTGAACAATTCAACAGTGCCCTAGCTGCTTTGGAGATGAATCTAGATCAAGATGATATATTTGAGTTAGAACGCAATTATACGCCTTGCGATATAATCAACGATTACACCGCAGGAAATCGTATCCCTCGTGAAGCTCGCCTTCCTCAAGGTATTTACGCTAAATAAGCCTCATATAACATAATGTTCTTTGTTGATGAGTAAGAACTGAAAAAACGGTAGTTGATGGTATGATTAGATCGCCAAAAACTACCGTTTTTGTGTCTATTAGTCCTTCCCTACCTTCCTACTAAGAAGTTTTACAGATTATCAAGTCCCACAAAACTAACCCTTTAATAATAATTACTTTAAAGCCAGGTTCCACCGCAGTGTGAATGTCGTCGTTCATCAAGCTATGCTATGACTATTAGTTGCGAACTCTACATGAAGTTATGATGTTCGATATTCCTGTTGAGCTTGTGGTATAAAATCGATGGGTAAGCTGCGCTTCTTGTGGAATCCAACAAAGGGAATAGCCCAGGTCGATACATACTCATGGGTCACCAATTGCTTTCAAGGCTGTATCCAGAAACGGTTCCCAATGAAGCATACTTCGATTTGACCGGAGTAGGTTGGCTTACGATGAGTAAATTGATAAACACTGTCTTAGAATTATTGTACCAACGACTTCTTGAGGGTAGGGAACAGCTTATGATGGATGAATTCGCTAATTTTAAAGGCCATCGGTACGCGAGCGTCATCGTTGATGTAAAAGTCATTAAGCGCTCTGAATTTGTGTAAACCTAAGTTGAAAAGATATTCGCTCATTCTTTGGAAAACTCGGCGATAATGCTGCCAGCATTGAAGTTGTCATTAATGAGATGGACACCGTATTTGCTCTCGAAGTGAAGGTACATTACCCCAAAGGTCTTATTATCTATGACTTTTCATGTCGTGGTTAAGTTCGGTCGGGAGCTCATGGACAGTTTGTGCAGACCAAATTAAAAAGCAAAGTTGTGTTTGTTTCATGTCATTTAAATGGTTCATCGCGGATTAGCGGGAACTTAAAACAAAAACGGTAGTAAGTGATATGGTTTAGTCGCCAAACAAAAATCATACACAAACTACCGTTTCCATGCCGAATCATACTTTCCTATCTTCATTCTGGGAAGGCTTTCAAATAGTAAAGTCTCACCAGACAGCAACACTTATTACCCTTACTCTTAAACCTAACTCTGAAGCTAAATGCCTCTGTGGTCTTGAAGACGAAGCTATCCATGAGTATCAATGGCGTCATGTAAAGGATGCCATGTTACTCGGTGTTCCAGTTGAACTTTCCGTTCAAACTCGAAGGATTAAGTGTCGCGACTGCGGCATAAAAACAGAGTCTCTATCTTGGTTAGAGCCTTATGCTCGCATAACGAAGCGCCTAAAAAGCTATATAGAACAACTATTACCTCTTCTCCCTATTAAGCATATCTCCCAGTTAACGAGCGTTCATTGGCACACAATTAAAGAGATAGATAAACGCCGGCTTAGACAAGTTGTACCGTCAATAAAATGGGAAGACCTAAGGCAACTCGTCATGGACGAGTTCGCCATCTTTAAAGGACATCGATATGCCACGGTCATCGCTGATGCTAAGACTCACCAAGTCATTTGGATAGGATTAGGTCGTAGCCGCAAAGACATACGACCGTTCTTCGAGCAATTAGGCGAGCATGGGATAAATATCGAAGCCGTCGCGATGGACATGAATACGGCTTTCGATCTTGAAGTTCAAGCACACTGTCCGAACGCAAAAATCGTTTACGACTTATTCCATGTTGTCGCTAAGTTCGGTCGCGAGGTGATGGATAGAGTTAGAGTCGACCAAGCCAACAAACTTAAGCAAGACAAAAAAGCGAGGCAATGGGTGAAGCGTTCACGCTGGGTACTGCTGAAAAATAGAGGCAACTTAAATACACGCCAAGAAAGCTATCTTACTGAAATATTGAATATCAATAAGGACTTAATGACCACTTATATACTCGGAGCTCAACTCAAAGAGCTTTGGTATTGTGAATCAGAAGGGCGCGCTAAGGAGCTCTGGGACGCGTGGTGGGAACAAGTGCAAGAGAGTGGGATTAAGCCATTAAAAGAGTTCGCACGAAAACTCAGACCATATCTTCACGGGGTTATCGCATCGGCAAGTTATCCGTTAAATACCTGCACGCTTGAAGGGATAAACAACAAGATAAAGCTAATCAAGCGAATGGGGTATGGTTATCGAGATACTGACTACTTCTTCTTGAAGATAAAAGCGGCTTTCCCCGGAAAGCCGCGATGAACCATTTAAATACATGCACGTTAGAACGGAGTAATCACAAGATAAGCGACAAGGTATATGTTTACAGTGATATGAACTATTTTTCGTAAAATTAAAGCGGCTTTCCTATGGAAAACCGCGATGAACGTTATTTATAGTTTTTAATTACAAAAGATTACATATTTCGTCAGCTGATTTTTATTTAGCTCTCGATGTAGCCGATTCTTGAGTAGTTATGTTGTTCTTGAATGTTGATAACGATAGATCTGGTTCAGTGTAGTTAGAGCTGTCCAGTATCGGTTCTTCCGAATTACGCACAATTGTAATTAGTCGAATAAGTGAGAATAATGCGCCAATACATATAATCATTCCAGGTAGTCCTGCAAGGTTGAATAGCATCTTGATTGCATCTACGCCAATGTAGCTAGCGCTGATCCAAGCGATGAATGCGATAGAGCCTCCCCAGACCACCTTAATCCAAATTGGTGATGACATATTCTCTGATGATGCATCATTGATACAGAGAGAACCAATCGCATCTGTGTTGGAATCTGCTGCAGTAATAAAGGTGATGAAACAAGCAATAATGAATATAGAACTAACCGCAGTTGTTAATGGAAATTGTTCAAAAAGCACATAGATTACTGATGCGAATCCAGTCATTTTATATGCTTCGTATAAAGTTCCACCAAGAGTGCTATCTAGATATAAAGAGCTTCCACTAAATGTGCTGAACCAGAAAAATGCAAACACACACGGTAGCGTTACATTTACAATAATGAACTGACGAACTGTATATCCACGAGCGATCTTACCAAGAAATAGAGATGTGAGCGGCGCCCAAGCAAACCAACTTGCAAAGAAAGCTACCGTCCACCATCCTGGCCATTGAGAATTAGCAGCTGCACCAGTTACTAAGTTCATTGAGAACCAATTTGATAAGTATAATCCAAAAGTTTCAACGCCAAGTGATAAGATGTAGCTAGTCGGGCCAATGAAGAAAAAGAACGCTATTGCAATAAAATAAATCCACGTATTGATTCTTGATAGTATTTGAATTCCTTTATGAAGACCTGTAGTAGCTGAAAATAATGCTGAGCCGATGATGATTATGGCGATAATGCCGTATGTAATTGGTGATTTATTTATACCTAAAACACTTTGTGCGCCATCATTAATGATTAGTAAGCCTGATGTTAGCGTTGCGGACATGCCCATGACTACCGCAAACAAAGCTAGACCGTCAATGACGTCCGCTAACCTTCCATCCATCATTTTGCCCAATAGAGGTCTAAACATAGAGCCGATAGAAAACTTCATTTTGAGATTGTGAAGCGCAAGGGCAAATACAAGACTAGCCACAGTATAGATTGCATAAGGAGTTATGGTCCAGTGAACGAATATTGTGGACATCGCGAACTGAGCTGCTTGAGGTGTTTGTGCTTCAACACCAGAATGAGCAGGAGGGTTGTAGTAGTGAACAATAGGCTCCGCGACAGCCCAGAATAGGATGCCCATAGCAATCACAGTGGTTAGTGATACCGCAAACCACTTAAAGGGGGTGTAAATACGTTTGGCTCCTTGACCACCAATGACAACTTTACCCAAAGGTGATACATAAGCATAAGTCACAGCGCCGACCATGCAGACAGCGGATAAATTAAATAGCCAAGATAGGTTATTGATAATTGCATTATTCATTTCAGTAGTTGCTGAGATGAAAAATTCTTTATTAATTAGTGTGAATGTTATAGTGATAATCATACATATGATTGCAGGTAAGAATGTAGCCAGTCTTAAATTTCCCATTTTATATTCTCCTTTTTGGCAACGTGTGAATAATGTTACACAAAGGTTAATTCCAAAACTGAAATTTAGTATTTTAAGTATTACTTTAAATCATAGTGTGATCTTGATTTTCTGTAATAGATTGAATTTATTTCTCTTTTTAGTTTTGTAGTTTACTGTTTACCTGACGTTAGTGTGAGTTGAAGTGTTGTATATTTTTACTTAGTGTTCACCACCAAGGTGGAGTTAGGTTTTTACAAGAAATCACTCGGTAACAAAAGTAGCCCGTGGAGGGTACTCAAAGGAGTTATAGTGAACCTCTTTGATAATGACCAATTCCCAAATATGAAATTGGTACTCGCTATGCTGTTTTTGTATTGTTTTTTGATGGGTTTGATTGATTTTTTCTAGTATACTGTTGATTGTATTAGGATTTTTCCGGCCATATGAAAAGAGCTTAAAGCAGTCACTTTAAGCTCTTTGTTTAAATTGTGGTTTAGAACGCTAGATTGGATTACTGCAGGTACGCATTTAGCATCCACATTAACTTCTCTTGTTCACGGATGTAGTCACCCATAAGTGCAGCTGTACCTTCATCAGATGCATCTCCTGCCTGTTCAAGAATGCCGCGCTGTTTGAGCAGTAGCTCGCTGAAACCATTTACAAGACCAGTTACGCAGTCTTTACCTTGCGTGGCATTTTGATGTTCATTGATCGAACTTACTTCAAGATAGCGGCTGAAAGCGTGATCGGGAGTGTGGCCTAGTGTAAGGATTCGCTCTGCGATCTCATCAATCTTGGTTTGAAGGTCAGTGTAAATCTCTTCAAATTTTACGTGTAGTTCAAAGAAAGATTCGCCTTTGATGTTCCAGTGGTATCCACGAGCATTCATGTACAGCACTTGGTAGTGAGCAAGTAGCGAATTTAGTTCATGTGCAAGTTGTTGTGATTGTTGGTTATCGAGTCCAATAAAATTCTTAGTCATTTTGTATACCTTGTCTTGTTAGATTATTTTGCTTTGTTGGATACAGTTTATGTCGGACCTATGACTAAGGAAAATGGACTATTTCTATGTTTTTGATAGGTGAAAACTATCGTAAGTTTGGGTATTGAAAGATTATGGCTCGCAATGGCTTTTAATATAACGAACTGAATTTATTCTCTAGAAATTCGAGAAAAACTCTGACCTTCTCTGGAACATGACGACGTTCTGGGTAAACCGCGTAGATATTGTGATCAGGTAGACTGTACTCTTGAAGAACTTCTATTAATTGCCCTGAATCTAAGTGGTTATTTACTATAAAAGTGGGCATCTGGCATATTCCTAGCCCTTGCAACAGCATCTCGCAAATTGCATCGCTGTTGTTGACCACGAAGTTACCCTTAGGCTCCACTTTTAATTTCTCGTTATCACGATAGAAGGTCCACTCAACACCTGCTTGGAATAGGCTGTAGTAGATACAATTATGATCTTTTAAATCAGACGGTGTTTTAGGTGTCCCATATACGGCCAGATATTCTGGAGAGGCGCACACTACGCTATGGCATTTAGCGAGCTTTTTTGCAATCAGAGATGAGTCTTTGAGCTCACCAATACGGATACCGACATCGTAACCGCCTTCAATCATCTCTACGACTTTGTCATCCATGCTCAAGATCACTTTGATGTTTGGGTACAGGTCGAGAAACTCTTTTAGTAACGGGACTAAGTGCAATCTAGAAAACGTCATTGGAGCATTGATTTTCAATGTGCCTTTGGGTTTTCCCTGATGGAGGGTGGTTGCATTGATCCCTTGCTGAGCGATGAATAGGGCGTTGCGTGCATAGTCAGAGAATTGCTCTCCAGCTTCCGTCAGTGTGAGTTTACGAGTGCTACGGTGAAATAAACGCGTGCCAAGGTTATCTTCTAGGCCGGAAATACGTTTGCTGACTGCGGATTTTGTCATACTCAAACGTTCTGCCGCTGCAGAAAACGAACCCGACTCAATGACGGCGACAAAAACAGGTATGGCTGAAAATATCTCTCTCATTGTTGAATTTTACTCAACTTAGTTGTTATTAACTAACCATTATACTCGAACGGTCGACTAATTATAATCATGCCATCTTTAAGAGGGTAGATTATGTTAGATAAATTGAGTTTGAGCTTTTTGGCCGTATTCAGCGGCTTGTTATTAGCTCTGATGATTAATGTGAATAGTGAGTTAGGCGTTGCCACTTCTGCTTTCCAAGCATCCTGGATCGCTCATGGTGTTGGGGGTATTGTAGCTATTTTTCTGTATCTGATATTTAGAAGTCGTGGCAGGGCACATGAAAAGGTAGCGATAAAGAACCGATATTGGTTTGGAGGAATACCGGGCGCTTTTACCGTGGTTTTAGCATCAATAACAGTGCAGAGTGAGATTGGCCTTACTGGCACACTAGCTCTGGCGTTGATTGGGCAATTTGCGTTATCACTCTTAATTGAACACTTTGCACTGTTCGATCAGCCGAAAGTAAGACTGTCGCTCGCCAATCTCGTTCCTACATTGTTTGTTTCAGTAGGAGCACTATTGATCATTTACGGTAAGGTGGGCGGCTAATGATTTTTGTGTTTTTAGGAGTATTGAACGGCTTCTGTATCACCTTGAGCCGAGTGTTTAATGGGCAGCTTTCTGCGAAATATGGCGCTTTTCATGCGTCTTTAGTGAACCATGTTGTTGGCTTTCTGTTTTTATCGCTACTGTTGTTTACTGTGTCGGTGTCATTATTCGGGCCTGTGCAGGCCATGCCAAGCGACCCCGTATTATATCTTGGAGGCGTAATCGGTGCTTTATATGTCGCAGTTAACAGCTTCGTAATGGTGAGGTTAGGTTCGACAAACTCCATCGTTATGGTAGTTTCTGGCCAAATGCTATTCGGTCTTGTGATGGAAATGTCCACCAAAGATTTAGCAACTTTAAAAATACAGCTCATTGGAGCTCTGCTGGTGGTTTTGGGTGTGTTTTTGAAAGGACGAAATTCGTGATGGTATGTTTAACTCGCAGTGCTATGCATCGAGTGAGTGCCAAAACTGCGAGTTAAATTACGTACTAAGGGGTAAGACTCACTTCCATCGTCTGCAAATTCGCATTGATGCTTTGATCGCCTTTTAAGCGCTGCCAAAGAGGAGTGAGCAAATCCAGTTCTCGTTCACTTGGGTAGCGTTGAGTCGCTTCAAGTAGCTTCCACTCACCATTTGTGTCTTTCTCTGCAAATATGAACTCAAATGATAAATTGTTCGCCATCCCTAGACGTAAATCAGAGACAATTAAGGTGTCGTCCTCCACTCTGTAATTCAGATAACCGTGAGAAAATGCGTTGAGTCCTTTTAATGTGTTTGGTTTCTCTTCTAAAGGCCATTGTCCAAGTGGACGGGAGATAAAATCGATCCTTTGGTCTTTATCTAAAACTGACGCTAGTCCTTCCCAGTATTGTCCATCGTCCATCACGATAACGCGCCACAGGAAAGTGTTAAAAGCTGTTGGAGTAATCAGTACTTGTTGGCTCGGTAGTTTTTGGGTGATCAAGTTCTGTTCGACACGTTCAGCAATCACTTGTTGTGACACATAACCCCAGCCTAAATAGAGAGTCGATAGTAGAACAACATTTTGGCACCATCGCCCCCCTTTTTGCTTAGATATCAAAGCAACACCAATTGCTAGTAGGAGAGGCAAGGTGTACAAAGGGTCGATGATGAATACGTTGCGAAGCTCAAAATACCCATCAAATGGCCAAATGAGCTGGGTGCCATAGGTAGTCATTGCGTCCAGCAGAGTATGTGTCACTAACACGCTAACAGAGAGAAAGAATACTCTCGGCAATGTCCAGAAAGAGTCAGTGTATCGGCGGCAGTACAGCCATGAAATCAGCAGAGCGAAAGGTGGAAGCACGAGCAACGAGTGACTAAACCCTCTGTGCTTAATGGTATTTTGAACTGCGTCACCGTAATCTAATATGACATCCAAGTCAGGTAATGTGCCCAAGGCTGCACCTGCGAGTAGAACCTTTGCGTTACAGTGCTTTCCAGCAATAGCACCAGCGACCGTTGCGCCTAGCGCAGCTTGAGTAACAGAATCCATATTGTCCGTATTAATGTTGTTGAAAGGTTACGTTGACTCAGAAAGTAAATTGAAGGCGCTTGAGAGTCAAATATCTCAACTGCTCTGCAGCCCTAAATTTACTTACTTTTACAAAAGAGTTAGCTAGTAAGTTGTTCTGCCGGCTAACTCACATTGAAGTAGACCACCTCAATATACCCTTGGAGGGTTGGGTATATTGAGGAAGATGAATAGGGGACTGTGCGTGATTGACAAATGCCGATTAGAAATAGGGCAAAGGGGCACATTCAAGAGTAGCCCCATTAGTTTGTTTCTAGTTAAAACGGCTTCTCATCATTAGCAATAAGAAATAGCCACTGCCCATAATGGCAACCAATGTGCCCGCTGCTATGTTAAATGGATAAATTAGTACTTGGCCAAACCAATCAGCCCATACCATCAGCGTGACACCGACCAATCCCCCAACCAGAATTTGAGATTTTGCTCGTTTTGCACCAAGCATCATTGCCATATGAGGGGCAACTAAGCCAACAAAAGCCACCGGTCCCATTGTCGCGGTTGAGAAGGCACATAGTAGTGCGACTAAAGAAAGCCCGACGATATTAACTAGGTTGGCATTTAAGCCACGAGCATTAGCAAATTGTCGGCCAATGGCAATCACGGTTAACCAACGAGATAATAGAAGTACCGTCGTGACTAAAATTAGGCTTGCGATAAACAGCACAAATGACTGTTGTTGAGTGACGCGGTAACTTGAACCTGTTAACCAAAGCAAAGTTTTGTAGCTATCGCCCGTTCCTTTCGCGAGGGAGAACTGGATAAAAGCCTCCAGCATTGCGGTAAATGCGATACCCGACAGAATAAAGTTCGAAGGGTTAAAATTGTGCTTCTTACCAAGCAGAAGCAAAGCGATTAATACAGTGATACTTCCTACAAAAGCGACACTCCATTCAAAACCTGCAAAGGCACTGCCTGCCGCGATGCTGGTTGTGACAATCGCAAATGTCGCACCGGATGATACTCCTAAGATATCTGGGCTAGCGAGTGGGTTATAAACCAAACGTTGTAAAATTACGCCCGCAACAGACAACGCCATACCAACAGAAACCACCGTAACCAGTCTTGGAAGGCGTAATTGCCATTGATATTCACCAGGAATTGCGAACGCTAAACCATCGCTGCTCATCGTGGACAAAATGTACAACAGGCTACCAGCTAAACAAGTCAGAGCAATTAGGCTAACAACAGCTAAAGAGACTTTGCTTTTGCCACTACCCATTGAAAGATTGAGTTGGTCCTGAGCGGTAAGTGACCTGCGGCTAAACCAGATCAAAGCAGGCGCGCCGATAGCAGCAGCGGTAACGCCACTTGGGATCGTTTCGCCTAACCAGAAGGTGAGCGCCATCGCAAGTGTGTCTGTGAGAATCAGTAAGCTCGCTCCCAGAACCGCACTTAAAATGAGTTCTTGTCTTGGCGTTCTCGCTCCTAATGCACGTGCAATGTTTGGGGTAAGTAATCCGATAAAACTGATGATCCCGACAGCGGTAATGGACGCAGAAACCAACCAAATGCCCATCGCCATTAATAAACCAAAGGCAGGCAAAACTGGAAGACCGCGCGCAGTTGCCCCTTCTTGCCCCAAGCGAAGTAGAGTAAGGATACGTGGTGCGATCAATAAAATAATCAAAGCGACGACAGTTTTCGGCAGCAACCACTCAAACCAATCCCAATTGTATTGGGTTAAATCCCCTGCGCCCCACATAAATACGTTTTGTGCAAACTGAGAATTAAGCACTACGATCGCTGCGGCAATGGACCCAAGTAAGATATTTATCACCATACCGGACACAACCAGAGGCAGCCCTGTCATGTTCTTGATGCCTGCTATTGCGACAATCAAACCAAACGCAACCAGAGCGCCAACCATTGCGGCCAGTGCAGAATACTCGGCAACGTAATCAATAAACCAAACGTTCATGACGACTAATGCTAACCATGCACCTGACGAGCTGCCCAAAGTGAGTGGCGAGGTGAGGTTATTTTGTGTCAGTTGTTGCATCAAACTACCGACCAAACCAAGCATTGCACCAACTAAAATAGCCATCGCTAAACGAGGTAGCTGTGAGTCAACAAAGAAAATCTCGGCGAAGCTGGCGGCAGAACTCGGTGTAAGTAGGAGTTCAATTTGTGCAGAAAGTGAGAGCGAGGTGTCGATTTGCAAACTCAATAGCGCGAAGCAGAAAACCGCTATAACAGAAGGGGATATTAGTTTAATGTTCATGGTGTCTTCTTCAGTTCAAGCAAGCTGTCAGTCATGGCTTCTGCTAGATAAAGCAGTGACATAGCGCCGCCGTAGTTCCAAACAGAACGTACAGAATTTACATGACCTTTTTCTACAAACGGAAGGGCTTGCCATAAACGAGAGTCTTTCAGCTTATCTTCTTGTGGAAACGGTAAAACATAAAGCACGTAGCCATCATCAATCTTTTGTAGCGTGTTAACTCGTGTTTGCTTGATACCCCAAGCTCGAGGCTCTACTTGAATTGGGTTATGAAAGCCCAATTTAGATACAACGTACTGAGTAGATGAATTATCAGAATAAAGGAATATTGAGTTGAGCGTAGAAAAGCGCATCACCACTAAATCGGAATTAGGAGCATAGTACGGAGCAAGTTTTTCTCTCAGCTCTGTAAAACGTTGTTCAATGTGATCCAATTGCGCCTGAGCTTGATGTTCTCGGTCAAGCACTTTGGCGATGGTTTTGAAATGAGCGATAGCACTTTCTGCTGCGTTCTCATTCTCAGTGAAGTTGGGTAGAAAAATCACAGGAGCAATCTGTTTAAGAATAGGCAATAGATCTTGCTGTGGTGAGGCCGCTAGAATCAGGTCTGGCTTTAGTTTTGCGATCAGCTCAAGGTTTGGCTCTGAACGTGAGCCAATGTCGGTAATGTCAGTTGGGGCTTTTGGGTTTACCACCCATGATCGGTAACTCTCAAGCTCTGGACCACCCACTGGCGTTACACCAAGGGCAATAACTTGCTCGAGTAAATCCCAATTAAGTACAACAACCCTTTTGGGTGCTTGTTCAAACTGATGTGAGCCTGATGAGTCATGCACAATGATTGCAGCGTGAGCCAAACTTGAACTCAGCAAGTTGAATGCAAGCCAAAGCAGACAAATTGACTGGCTAACTAAGCGCATACAACCGCTACCTTCTTGCTGGTTTCTGTTTCGCTTGGGGTTGGGTGATCAATCAGCTTGATAGGCGACTCATAAAGATCCGACAGACGTTGCTCATCCAGTAAAATATCTGCGGAGCCTTCGAAAGCGATTCGACCTTTTTTCAATGCAACAATGTGTGTGGCATAGCGGAGTGCTAAGTTAAGATCGTGAAGAATCACAATGATACCGACATTTTCCGTTTTGTTTAGCTCGGATAACAACTGCATTAGTTGAAATTGATGGTGTACATCGAGCGCAGAAGTGGGTTCATCAAGGATTAGAATCGGTGATTGTTGCGCAAGTAGCATTGACACCCAAGCGCGTTGTCGCTCACCGCCGGAAAGTTGATCTGCCAGAGTATCTGCGAAACGCGTTACGCCTGTACGCGCCATAGCCGCTTCAATAATTGTGTGGTCTTCATCGTTCCATCGGCCGAGTGCACCACGCCAGGGAAATCGACCCAGTTTCACTAGTTCGCGAACGGTGAGTCCTGCCGAAGTAGGTAGCTTCTGTGGTAAGTAAGCAATTTGCTTGGCCAACTCTTTGGTTTTGTAATCTTTAAGGTGATTCGAGTTGAGCGATATACTCCCTTCATCAGGTGCCATCTGGCCAGAAAGGAGGTTTACCAATGTCGACTTACCTGATCCATTGTGGCCGAGTACGATAGTCAGCTCATTGGTTGGAATTTGCAGATCATCGACTTGAAGAATAGTGCGACCACCGCGATGAATCTTGATGTCTGAAAGTTGATACATAGATTTGGCTACTATTTTTTTGCTACAGATACGAAAAATCCCCCTCAGGAGAGGGGGAGTAATACTTAATAAATTGTTAGTGAGTTACCACTTGTAGTTTGCCGTTGCTGTGACACGAGCCTCTTCACCGTAGTAGCAAATTCCAAAGTCACAACCAGCGATATATTCCTCATCCGTAAGATTGGTAACGTTCAGCTGCATGTCCCACTGTTTGTTGACTTTATAGTTCGCCATTGCATCCCAAAGTAGGTATGCAGGTACTGAGGCATTTTCAGTGGCATCAATGGTTGTGCCAGTGTAACGAGCACCAATACCAGCGGTCAAACCTTCAATGCCAACGCCAGTAAAGTCATAGGTTATCCAAGTATTTGCCATGTGTTCAGGAATGAGAGATTTACGTTGCTTCGCACTTCCTTCTCCTGATGTAGCATCCATATATGTATATGCCGCAGTGACAACGGTGTTTTCGCTGACCGCAACTTTACCTTCAATTTCTAATCCTTTGATATTTGTCTGAGTACCAGATTGTGATGTTGTAGGATTACCGTTGCCATCTAAATCTGTGATTAAAGAGTTTTCTTGGTCAATATCGAACCAAGCAACGTTAATGTAGCCATCTAAGAAGTCAGGCGTGTATTTAACACCCACTTCTTTTTGTTCACTCTCAATAGGGTCGTACAGTTTGTTGGTCGTAAAATCTAAGCTACTGATCACATAGAATGATTGAGAGTAGCTAACGTACGGTGATAGACCATTGTCCGCAACAAACATCAAACCTGTATCAAATGATAACTGGCTGTCATCTAGCTTATCTTTAAACTTACCTTCGCTTTCGACTTTAATATCGTCGTATCTTGCACCAACATTAAAAATCCATTGTTGTGCGATACGAGCTTGGTATTGGCTGTATAGACCCAATTGCTTTTTATTAATATCGTTATCAAATAGGTCAGCAGTGAGATCTGGCGCGCTTCCATATTCCGGATTTACTGAATCAACTTTACCTACAAATGACCCTGTTCCATTCCCTAACCATTTGTTTCTGTGGTATTGATAATCAAAACCAGTCACTAATTGATGTTCGATGTTTTGTGAGTACCAGTCGCCAGCAACGTGGTTATCAAACGTGTAGCTATTGCTGTCGCCATCGTTGATTAACGTATAGCGATCTAGAGAATAAAGGTCACCATCATTATTTTGCCAATCTTGATATGCTGAAGTGCTGCGCAGATACAAATCTATATAGGTGTAATTAAAATTCTGTTTGTATGCCCAAGTATCATTTATTTGATGATCAAGTTGGTAGCCAGCTGTGATTTGAGTTTTCTCAAACTTGTCGTGATTAGGTTGGCCGTAGTTGGTTTTTGGGTCAATGTACTCGCCACCAGGTAACGCTCTTAAAGTACCATCAATTGGCTTAAAGTTGTTTTGTGGTACTCCATCATCTTGAAGAAATGATGCCAAGAGTGTGAGGGTTGTCGAATCAGAAAAGTCAATAGCGTAACTTGGCGCAATGTAGATTCTTTTGTTCTCTGTACCGTCTAACATCTCATCTTGTTGATTTATCATTGCAACGAAACGGTAGCGCTGGCTTCCATCGCTGTTGGCCCAATCAGCAATATCTACACCAAGCTGAAGGTAGTTGTCAGAGCCACCAGAAAAAGAAATGCTTTTCTGAGGAATATCAGTTGGTTTTTTTTGTACTAAGTTAATAACACCACCTGGGTATGTTTCACCGTACATCACACCAGCAGGGCCTTTGATCAACTCTATTTGCTCTAAACCGTACATTTCAGACGTGAATGCCCAGAAACCTTCTTTATATAGTCGGTTGCCATCGAGATATACACTCGGCTCCAAGCCTCGAACAAACATCCACTCTGCGTCATTGTCTGGTCCATAAGGAGATGTAAAACCAGCTGTGTATCGAAATGCCTCATCCAGTTTTTGAACGTGCTTTTCTTTGATTTCTGACTCACCAACAATTGCAACAGACTTTGGCGTCTCTTGTGCTGGCGTTTCTACTTTCAGCGCTTGAGCGGTAACCGTAATCGTTTCCATTTGGCTTGTGCTGTTTGATTCTTCAGCGTGAGCAAATGGTGCTTGGACGAGTACTAACGATCCCATTGTTAGTCCGTATTTTATCGAAAGAGCAAGCTTCCCTAAGTTCATGTTGTTCATGTCAATCTCGTGGTTTTCTCGATTCTCTCAATACACAATGAAAAGAGAAACGATAATTAGTATTATTTAGTTCGAGATTCTACAGTCATTAATGCTGTTTTTGTTTGATTTTGATCACACAAAAAATATCAAACGTTAAATCTTTAATGTGATATTGATCTTGTTTTTTTATGTTTGCTTTTAAGGTTAGGGAGGTTTTGTTTATTATTTTGTACTTTTATTACAATTGGTTGCATATCTATAAGATTGTAAATATAAATGAATCATTCATAAGAAAGCGGTTTAAATTTGACGCAGAATCCTGATAATAGCCCATCCCAATTTACCTTCTAAAGTAGGCTGCAATTTCCATGTTTAATTGGTTTGAACGATTAACGAAAGCGTTTCCCGAGCATGAATCAGGAAAACCACCAAAAACTCTCGTAGGCTTTTGCCGATTTTATACAAAGGGTTTTGAATTTCCCCTTGTCGCTATGGCGATTTTAAGTGCTTTGATAGCCATTTCAGAAGTGACATTGTTGCGATACCTCGGAGAACTGGTTGATATTCTAGCGAATCAAGATAGAGCAACATTTTGGCAAGATCAGGGTGACCGCATTGAAAACATGCTGATTTTGGTTGTAGTGATCATGCCGATCTTGGGTTTTTGCCATTCAATGATCATGCATCAGACGTTGCTGGGGAATTACCCTATGTCTATTCGATGGTTGATCCACCGCTATCTTTTAAAGCAAGCGGTAGGCTTTTTCCAACGTGATTTTGCTGGACGTGTTGCGACGAAAGTCATGCAGAGTGCACTTGCCGTACGTGAAACCGTGATGAAGCTTTTGGATGTGTTGGTTTATATCTCTGTCTACTTTGTCTCGATGATTTGGATGATGGGTGAATCGGATCTTATCTTGATGCTGCCAATTTTAATTTGGTTAGTGCTTTACATCTTTATTCAGCTGTACTTTATCCCACGAATGAAACAGGTTGCGACCGATCAAGCCGACGCTCGCTCTATTATGACGGGCCGAATCGTTGATTCTTACACCAATATTTCAACCGTAAAGTTATTCGCACATTCTCAGCGTGAATTAGATTACGCAGAAAGCAGTATGAAGGGATTCCTAAAAACGGTCTATCGCCAGATGCGAATGGTAACCTGCTTGCTTTTGAGTGTTGATGCCATTAACTATCTATTACTTCTTTCGATTGCGGCGACTTCTGTCATGCTTTGGTTAGATGCGAGTGTAACCATTGGTGCTATTGCTGTTGGCATTAGTATTGCGCTGCGTGTGCAAGGTATGTCGAAATGGATCATGTGGGAAGTCAGTTCCCTGTTTGAAAACATCGGCACCGTGGTGGATGGTATGAATACCATCTCAAATGATGTTGAAGTCAAAGACGTACCAAACGCAAAACAGCTTGAAATTAAACAAGGTGCGATTGAGTTCGACAACGTACAGTTTAATTACAGTGACGAGAAATCAGTATTCAACAATCTTGATTTGAATATAAAACCGGGAGAAAAAGTCGGCATTGTAGGCCGCTCTGGTGCAGGTAAATCAACGCTGGTCAACTTGTTACTGCGTTTCTTTGATGTGAATAGCGGGACGATTCGTATCGATGGTCAAGATATCTCTAAAGTGGAACAAGAGTCTCTGCGACAACATATCGGTATGATTACTCAAGATACTTCATTGCTTCACCGTTCAATTAAGGAAAACATTTTGTATGGTGATCCAGATGCGTCGATGGATGATTTGATTGCTGCGGCAAAACAAGCCCATGCTCACGAGTTTATTCAAGAGCTTAAAGACGAGAGTGGTAATATAGCTTACGATGTAGAGGTCGGGGAGCGCGGTGTGAAGCTATCTGGTGGTCAACGCCAACGTATAGCAATTGCCCGTGTTCTGCTCAAGGATGCACCAATTCTCATTATGGATGAAGCCACATCGGCTCTAGACTCGGAAGTGGAATCGGCGATTCAAGAAAATCTAGAAGCGTTAATGGAAGGTAAGACTGTTATCGCGATTGCCCACCGTCTTTCTACGATTGCAGCGTTAGACCGTTTGATCGTAATGGACCAAGGGAAGGTCATTGAGCAAGGTTCACACAAAGAGCTGCTCGAGTTAAATGGTGTATATGCCCAGTTATGGAAGCACCAAACGGGCGGTTTCTTGGGTTAAGTCATAGAGGGAGTTCATGTGAACTCCCTTTTTCTGCCAATCACATTACGTGAGTTTGTTTCAATTTTTTAAAAGAAATTCAGAGTTTTGAAACATTTTATTTGAATTTAATCCTATTAAGGTGATGTGCCATAGTATTGAGAGAAGCAGTCTATGAAGGCGAGTACCGCAGACGCTAATAGCCAAAGGTCATAGAGTATAATCTTAAGCAACGGGGAAAGCCTGCCATCACGTAGCTGTGGGTCGGTAATACGTGTAGGTAGCGATATCCATCCCGTTAACTTTAGCATCTCGCACCAAATCACCGCGATCGACTTTGATCTTTCTTTTGACTTAGATGCTGATGAGGCAGAGGCTTACGATACCATCAACAAGGTATTAGAACCGGACTAAATTGCCCTTATGTTGACGCACTCGCACAGCGTATTTCTAAACTCCCCGCGAAATCGATTAACGCTTGTAAACAGATGGTTTACGAGTCGAACGATAAGTCTATTGATGAAGCGTTAAAGGCAGAAGCATATTGGCTATACCAAGCAAAACAGCCGCCGTTAAGCGTTTCCAGATTGCGGACGACCAAGATCTGGAGCACGATATGGAAAACCAGCGTAACTGGTAAGACTTAGTGATGAAGGTTCAGGACATCAACTAAGATTTTCTACTCAAATGATAAAAAGCTTCTGATATTCAGGAGCTTTTTTATTGTGATTTTAAAAATGAGATGAGCTGGCAGTTAATAGATTGGAGTGCTTGAGAGTGGTCCAAGCCATGGTTATTCGGTGCTAACGAGATTGATTAAAGAGGCGTAGAGGTATGGCTATGAGACTGGTTGACCCATAAAAAAATGGAGGCCAGTGGCCTCCGAATACGATCAAGGTGAATACTATTGAATCCGAAGGAAGTGAGTCTAGATAAATGAAGGGGAATTCAATTTATCTATTGCTCTTAACTTGGTCGTTAAGCTGCCATACTTACCAAGTTATCTCTTCTTTCAAGCACAATAAATATAAAAAGTTAAACATGAAAAAAGTAAAAGAAGCGACTAACCTCTATAAGTTAAGCTGCGTCGTTCACTATGTACTACTATATTTAAATGAGGCAGGCATGTCTAGGCTCAATGCGTCTTTGTATGTGATCTCAGTCTAGTTCTGGTCGTTTAATTTATAATCAGAATGGTGATTGGTAAGTTTGGTGTGATTTACTAATTTGTAGCTGGGAACTATTTATTAAGCCTGTAATATTTAGGTTCTTTGGGTGAGCTGAGCAGCTAGCTCGTTGATTGTTTTTGCAGTGTGCTTGAAAATATGTCGGTATGAGGAGCATAGATAGTTGTGCAGATAAACATCATTTTCAATGTTATCAATACGCTGTTTTGGACAGCCGCTATAACATTGACTTAAGTAAGAGCATTGCTTGCATTGCTCGGTTAAAGTCTTAAATTTTGCGTTACCAAAACGAAGTTATTGCGGACTAGATGTAAGCTCTAGTAACGGCTTTTCTTCAACGTTTCCGACCTTGTTGGCGGGATAAACAAAGTGGTCGCAAGAGTAGACATCACCGTTGGCCTCGACAATTAAGTTGTCGCCACAGGTTTTACTGAAAATACATAAGCCCGCGGGATAACCAAGTTTTTGAGCAAGCAGCATTTCAAAGGCTTGAATATAGATCTTACCCAAATCTTGCGTTACCCATTCGTCAAACACCTCAGCCATAAATTCACAGTAGCCGTGTCGTGGTATAGAAAAATAGGTAACTTGATTGGTCGCAGCCAAGTTGCTTTCGGGTTTGATAAACCTGTCTGCCTTGATTCCAGTTGGCGTCATTCACAACCGTGAGAGTGTTAAATGCAACGCCATGCTCTTTTAATAGCTGGATGACGTGACGAATACGTTCGGAGGTTGGTTTTCCGTTGGTTGAGATGCGGTACTTGTCGTGAATTGACGCACCGCCGTCTACAGAAATTCCGATAAGAAATTGGTTCTTAGCAAAGAACTCCGCCCATTGGTTATGTCCTACTATACGAAATGGTAACGAGAGCGCTTAGCTCCTAAGCGCCATTTCATCGGTTGGATTTTATGACCGCCGCTATAATTGCAATGCTCGGGCGATGGTTTGCTGCCATTTGATGTAAGCAGTAGGCTGAAGATGTGTGCCATCATAGGTAGCGCTCGGGTCAATCGCTCCATGAAACCCGAGTCCTTCATTGATATCGATGAACAGCAATTTGTGGTGCTCAGCAAGCTGCTTTAGAGCACTGTTTAACTTAGTAACCTGCTGATTCCATTCCGCAACACTGGTGTATAACGTGGATTGAATAATCACCTGATGACCGCACTCTAGAAACTGAGTCACCAAAGCTTGATAGTGGTTCATAATGCTTTCAATCGAGCGTTGTTGAATGATGTCGTTAATTCCCGCTAGAATAAAAACAGACTCAGCGTGTGTGTTCGAGACCAACTGTGCGCGCCCCAACATGCCTTTTACTGTGTCGCCGTCAATACCCTGATTTGAAACTGTTAACGATGAGAACAATTCGGCCCATCTACCAGCGTTGGTAATGCTGTCACCAAGAAATACCCAATCGCATTTTCTTTCTACTTGTTGAAATAGCTCAATGCTTGAAAGGTATTTCTCTACTGGGCAGTGAGCGTTGTCTAAATCGAGTGTTAATTCCATCTTGTTTCCTCTTGTACACCTTTTCTATTTATATACATTAGTGATTGAATCCCACTCAGCTTCAGGGTCGTTGCTAATGAATGCAATTTTGTTCTCAAACTCTTGCCACATCTCTTCTGTGTGCATTTCAAATGAGTGTCCCCAAAAATAGAATACTTCGCAGGCCTTTGCAGCTTCATAGCGGGCCCAAAAATCAGGGGCTAAAAAATGACAGTGAGGTTTTAGAAGTAGCAAGTCCTTATTGACCTTATGGTTCTCTAAATCTTCAACAACTCTCGCATATCGGTGTCCGGCTTTTTCGACCTCGTCACGAACCTTGTTGCTAACCGCACCAAATGGATAGCAAAAACCGCTGATTTCTCGATTAAATAAAGCTTCTAAACGCGCTTTGTTTTCAACTATTTCATATTCAAGATCTTGTTGACTTAGTGAGGGTAAACCAGGATGGGTAAGTGAGTGATTTGCGACATCGAAGTCTTTGTAGGTTTCGTATAGTTCATCATAAGCAAGGCTCACGATATCAATATCATTGAACTGGTCGATAAGTTGGCGTTCACTGCCATTTTTACCTAAGCACAGATTAAATGTTGCCTTCGCATCGTATTTTTTGAAGATTTCAATCAGTCGGATATCAGTAGTGACACCATCGTCCCAGCATTGAATTACTTTCACTGCGTGCTCTTCCTGTTTTAACTTGCATTGTCCCAATCAAAAAAGCCAATGTTCAGAACACTGGCTTCCATTATTTTTCTCAGGCTTATAGAGAAATGTTCAGCTCTTCCTTGCCATCAAAGATGTGGCAGAAGCTGGTATCTAGGTTGAAATAGTAGGTGTTACCAATATCTGACGTTGAGATATCTGAACCAGATACACGCGCAATCACAAGATTCGCACCGACACGGAAGTGAAGGTATTTCTCATTACCCATGTTTTCAACAACTGCTAATTTACCTTCGATTGCGTTTAGGTCGTCTTTGGTGTTCGCAATAGAGATGCTTTCTGGACGAATTCCGAAGAAAACCTTGGTATCAACGTGTTCTTCTAGCTTCGCAGTTTTCTCTGTAGGAATCACAACGCGAGAGCCAGGCGCAAGTTCAACGTAGAAGTTACCGTTTTCTTTACGCAGTGCCGTGCCAACAAGGTTCATTGCAGGGGAGCCAATGAAACTCGCCACAAACTTGTTTGCTGGGTAGTTGTATAGGTTTGTTGGTGTGTCTACCTGCATGATCTCGCCTTTGTTTAACACACAAATACGGTCGCCTAGCGTTAATGCCTCGGTTTGATCGTGGGTTACGTAGATCATGGTCGCAGGAGTGCCTTCTTCTTTTAGCGATTGGTGTAACTGAGCGATTTTTACACGCATAGAAACACGAAGTTTTGCATCAAGATTCGACAGTGGTTCATCAAAAAGAAAAACTTCAGGCTTACGTACGATCGCACGACCTACCGCTACACGCTGACGTTGGCCACCAGACATCTCTTTGGGTTTACGGTCAAGAAGATCGGTAATCTCTAGCTTTTCTGCTGCTTCTTCTACGCGAGCTTTGATTTCTTCCTTTGATTTACCTTGCATTTTCAACCCAAAGCCCATGTTATCGAACACAGTCTTATGTGGGTAAAGTGCGTAGTTCTGGAATACCATCGCGATGCCGCGTTCTTTCGGTGGTAGGTCGTTTACCACGCGCTCGCCAATGCGGATTTCGCCGCCAGTGATATCTTCTAAGCCGGCAACCATGCGCAGAGTTGTGGATTTTGCACAACCTGATGGACCAACAAATACCATGAATTCACCATCTTGGATGTCTAGGTCGATGCCATGAACGGCTTTGAATCCGTTTTCGTATTCTTTTTCAACTTTGCGTAGGCTAACTGTTGCCATGTTCAACTCCACGTTTGGGATAGGGGCCCTAAAACTAAATCGACAGCGTAGGGCTAAATTTTGTTAGGGTAAAAATACTTATCTATTTGGGTAGATAAGCACTCTTAAAGAGAGGGGAGGTGCGTCCCCTCAACCTAGAATCTTATGCAGTGACTAGTTTGCACACTGAGCAATCACGATGCTTTCTGGAGACTTATCTTCAGCGAACTTCACGCTCCACACGTATTTACCGTCCTGTGCGATGTCCACGATGGTGTCTTTCATAAAGCCACCTCTTTTGAGGTCTTTCATTTCGCCAACGTTAAGGTCACGGCCGCCTGCAGTGAATTGTGGTTTCCAGTTCATGGTGGCAACTTGAAGGTTTACTGTGCCGGCTTTTTCTTCACGAACCAATTGGTAGATACCATCGCCTTTGTATGTAAATGCACGATCAGGAACGTGCATCCATTCTGCTTGTTCAAAAGTACCTACAACGTAAAGTGTTGGTTTGATCGGACCACGATCACCTTCAACCGTTGGTAAAGAACAATCCACCATAGGGCCTGTTGCTTGCGTTACCGCTGTTTCTTCCGTTGTTGATGCACAGCCAGCAAAAAGAGTAGCAGCACAAAGTGCCGTGAGGATTTTCGTTTTCATAGTGAGTTCCGTTATTTAGATTGTTAGGTTTTCTTCTGTTTCACGGTCATAAATATGACCAAAAAAAGTGTCGAAATTCAGTTTGAATGGCTGCCCAACATTGCCTTTGTTGATCGAGGCTTTTGCACGGCAGGTTTTATTGGTATCGCCAATGTTGAACTCTTGGTATTGGTGTCCGTTCTTCTCAAAACAGCCAATCAGTTCAGCGTCAACAACATTGAAAAACTCATCGTTAATGGCAACACTGACAAATTCTGGATGAATGCTAAAAATGATTTCAGAGTCGATGTAGTTTGCCAGCTTGTGTTGGTGCTCAGATGGAATGTGCAGATTCACGTTATCAGACAGGCTCAACATAATGTCATTGTGCCAATGGCTAAGCTTGGCATTGATGTAGTTTGATGAACCTGAAGTGTTTGAATGAATTAAGTTAAATGCTTCCATCGTATATCACCGAAATTTAACGGCCAAATAGGCGCTGTAGTAAGCCTTTTTTCTCAGGCTCCTGTTGTACTTTTTTGTTTGAACGTGCTTTGGTGAGCGCGTCTAGTGCCGCTAGGTTTTTAAAGTAAGACTTTGAGTCTTTCGCAGGGTAGCCAAACAAATCGCTGTTGGCTGGGAAAGAACGGCTTACGCCAGATTTCGCCTTGATGATAGAGTTATCACCAATCTTGATATTCCCCGCGGTCCCTACCTGGCCTTGTGCAATGACGCCGTGACCGAAAATAGTGTGGCCGGCTAAGCCAACCTGAGACACGATCAGGCAGTTTTCACCAAGCTGACAGTCGTGACCAATTTGAACCTGATTATCGATTTTTGTGCCGCGACCGATAATAGTGTCGCCTAGGGTTCCGCGATCAATCGTATTGTTACAGCCAAGTTCCGCGTTGTCCTCAATGATTACACGACCGACGCTTTCTACTCGCTCATAACGTGAGTGCTTACCGGTCATGTATTCGAAACTAAAGTTACCAATCGAGTTATTCGAGTCGATGGTGACGTTATTGCCGATGACAGTGCCTTCTTTGATCACAGAATTTGCGTTAATCGCAACGTTGTTACCTATGGTCACACCGTTCATGATTATTACACCAGGGCCAAAGTGGCAATTCTCACCGATAGAACAGTGTTTACCAATGTACACATCAGGCTTCTCAGAAGTATTATCCTGATCAAAAAGTTGGTATTTATTGACGCGGTAATAACGCAATAAGTCATTCAGCTTGTCGACATCAAGCTTGTTTAGAATGATCTTGGTTTTAGCAGGAGCTAACCGAACTGCGGCGGGACCAATCACCACGGCTGCTTTTGTTTCGGAAAGCTTTTTTTCATCTTTCTGGGAAATAACAATGGCTGCACACTCTTCTGTAGACTGAGCGATAGAGCTGATGCGAGAGACGATTGCAGATGCATCGCCTTCAACAACACCACCTAATACTAGTGAGATTTCGGAAACGGTAAGCATGATTCGGTTAACTCCAGATAAGCGCTGAATTAGAAGCGATATAGTGCTTGAAGGTAAACTTTATGACCAATAGTTTCTTTGTCTTCGTCCCAAGCAAAGTAGCCGTTGTCAGTGTTTTCGTCTTTCGTGTATTCGTATTCCGCTTTGACTAACCAATCGTCACCAATTTCTTGCTCGTAGCCAACCGTACCTTTAAGAATATCCGTGTAGTATTCCGCACCGTTGTCTTTATTGATGGTTTCGTTTTCACCAAAGCGAGCACGTAGGAATAACGTACCAGCGTCTTCAAAGCTGTATGTTATGAGTGGCTCGTAATAGAACTCATTGAACTCAGAGTCACCCCAGCTCGTTTCTGTGTCTTTTGTTTGGTAGAAGAGTTCGACGCCTAGTTCCCAGTTCCCAGTACGGTAGTAAGGTTTGAATAGGTAGCTGTACGCAAGGTCATCTTGTTTGTATTCGCCCCAAGTGCCACCTGCTTCTTGGTCTGTCTTACTTTTTAGTAGCTCTACGTGAGAGTAAAAACCCATTCCGTATTTCGGGTTGTAGTACGTTAGAGGAATATGGAATGTATGTTCTGTAATCGTTTTATCTACATCAAATGCCCCGTTGCCGTTCACAACGCCAACTTGGTGGTCAACACCATAGAACGCACCTGTTGTAAAACCGTTGCCTAAAGAGATTGCTTTTTGAGCGGTTAATATATGCACCCATGTAGAAGAGGTTTCAGCGCCAGTTTGGTTACCATTTGCATCAAATGAGCGTTTAACGAGATCTTGTGTCTTTAGATCATAGGTAATTGCCATGTTTGACACTTTATGATGGTAATAAAGCTTACCGATATACGCAGTTTTGATCGTTTCTTTATCTCTCCGACCGCCTTCATAATCCGTGACTTTTTCTTCAAATTCGAACGCAGTACCAACTGTACCGTGGGCTGAGAAAAAGTCATCGAACGTAAGTTCACTTTGTTGTTCTTCGCTTTGAGCTCTAAATATCCTCTCCAAATCTTCAGTATTACGATTTGCGTATGCATAGTTTGATGCAACCACTGCATTTGCAACAAGAATTGAAAGCAATTTCTTATTCATGGTAGGGCCTTAATTGTTATTAATATATCTTTGCATAGTGGTAGTCCGTTATGAACTACTCTTTCTGGTGGCGATTATTTGGCAACTTTTTTACGATGTCTCCCTGTTTAATTGTTTATTGTGATGCTGGTCATTTTTTGATGGCTTATATGTGATAAATATCACCATTGTGGGTGAGGGAAACGTGCTTTTCTATCTATACTTTCATCTGCCTGATTAATCACAAAGTAGTAATTTATCTTTGTAAGTTGTTGATTGTTATGGGTTGAATGCTATTTCGTATGACGGGTGTCACAAAGTTATTCAAATTACACCTATGAAAGTTGACTAAACTTGGGAATAAATTAGCATTTAGTCGTACATCGTGAACTACCTAATTAAATGTGGTGACCCAATGAAGAATAAAATTATAAAAACCGCGCTGCTTTCTGCAATTTTCGCGACCTCGTTTGTTAGTGCCGAAGAAATTGCACCGGAAGCTGGCGCAGAACTCATGATTTGGACTGATGCGCCAACAATTGACTATATGGAATACGCATCGAAAGAATTTAATAAGGTCCATGGCTATAAGGTGAAATTTAAGTTCCGTGGTCTTTCACCTATGGATACGGCTGGTCGCCTTATTCAAGATGGAGGCACGACACGTGTAGCTGACGTTGCGGAAGTAGAGCACGATACGCTAGGTGGTTTGGTGGTTTCTGGTGGTGTGATGGAAAACCTTGTGAATACAGATCGTATCAACAATGAGTTCCTACCAAGCGCACAAGTAGCGGCTTTCTCTCAGGGGCTAACTTATGGATTCCCTGTAGGTATTGCTACAACTGCTTTCTTCTATAACAAAGATTTGATGCCAGAAGCACCAACTACTTTTGAAGAAGTGATGAAGTTTGGTGAAACGTTTAATGATAAGCAGCAAAATAAATACGCATTTGTATGGGATATCCAGAACTACTATGAGTCACGTATGTTCCTTGCCATGTTCGGTGGTTATGAATTCGGTAAGAACGGTACAGACGCAAAAGACATCGGCATCGCTACACCAGAAGCTCAAAAAGGTTTAGCCGCATTAAAAGATGTGCAACGAGCTCAAGGATTCAACCCGTTTGATATGCGTAACCCGCAAGTTCGCCGTGGTTTGTTTACCGAAGGTAAAGTTGCAGCAATCGTTGATGGCCCTTGGGCAATCGAGCAACACAAAGCAAACGGCATTAACTTAGGTGTGATCCCTATGCCGACCTACAAAGGTGAGCAGCCACGAACCTTCTCAACCGTCCGCCTTGCAGTTGTTTCTGCATACACCGAGTATCCAATGGCAGCACAACTATTCGCTGAGTACCTTACATCAGAAAAAATGCTTAAAGCGCGTTTCGAAATGACGCAACTAATCCCGCCAGTTCAATCAGTGTTGGATGAGGTTTCGATTAGTGCATCAGACGAGCACAAAGCAATCATCAAGCAAGCAACGTTCGCGGACGCAATGCCTTCTATTCCTGAAATGGGCTTCATTTGGTCACCAATGGCAAGTGCGATCACAGCGTTAGTCGTCAATGACCAAACTCCTGAAGCGGTTACTAACCAAGCACTCTCGATCATTAAAGAACAGATCGACTTGCAAGAATAAGGACGGCTTTAATGTCTACTATGGCTAAGACAGAACCGGTCGTGACAACTAAGTTGCCCGCTTCACTGATAATTATGGGTACTACCCAGTTTATGAAAGGTCACCAGTTACGCGGTCTTCTTTTCTTACTGGTTCAAGTGGCGTTTCTTACATGTGCACTGGATATTGCTGCTGCAATAAAGGGCTTAATCACACTTGGCGATGTCGCACAGACGCGTCAAGGGTTTAAGATTATTCAAGGTGACCATTCGATCTCTATGTTGATCGAAGGTATTACAGCGGTCATCTTTACTGTGCTGTTTGTTCTGATTTACGGCGCGAACGTTAGCGATGCACGCAAGGTTCAATCAATTAAGAAAAGCTTCAAGGAGCAGGTTAAATCTTTCTACGATGACAACTTTGCACTTCTGGCGCTTTCTCCAGCAACTTTGATGGGCTTAGGTTTCATCCTTTTGCCAATTCTAATTACGGTTCTGGTTTCGTTTACGAACTACTCTGCACCACACCATATTCCGCCACGTAACCTTGTGGATTGGGTTGGTTTTAAAAACTTCTTTGCTCTGTTTGAGATGAAGATTTGGTCACAGACGTTTGCTGGTATCGCGACGTGGACGGTTATCTGGGCAATCAGTGCAACCGTTCTGACGTGTGGCTTTGGTTTTATTCTTGCGTTAGCGCTGTCGAATAAGAGTATTAAGGGTAAACGTGTTTTCCGACTGATTTTCATTCTGCCTTACGCGATTCCAGCGTTCGTGACATTGCTGATCTTCCGATTACTACTAAACGGGATCGGTCCGGTGAATAATGCACTGAACTCATGGGGCTTTGATTCAATCGCATTCCTGTCAGATCCAGTACTGGCGAAGGTGACGGTAATTTTGGTGAGTGTTTGGGCAAGTGCGCCTTACTTTATGCTGCTTGTTTCTGGTGCGTTAACCAATATCCCAGAAGACCTATATGAAGCGAGTGAAGTGGATGGCGCGAGCAAGTTCCAACAGTTCCGTGAAATCACGTTGCCAATGGTACTTCACCAAGTAGCGCCATCACTGGTGATGACATTCGCACACAACTTCAATAACTTCGGTGCGGTATATCTTCTAACAGAAGGTGGTCCAATTAACCCAGAATACCGTTATGCCGGTCATACCGACATTCTAATTACTTGGATTTACCAGCTAACACTGAACTTCCAGCAATACCATATTGCTTCTGTAGTTTCGATTGTGATCTTCCTGTTTCTATCAGTTATCGCAATTTGGCAATTCCGTCGAATGAAGTCTTTCAAAGACGATGTGGGTATGTAAACGATGAACAAACTTCTAAGACAAACAGGCACGGCAATTGTTTATTTATTCCTAATTGCCAATGCGATTACGGTGTTATCACCAGTGATCTGGACGGTTCTTGCGTCATTCAAACCAGGCAGCAACTTATTCAGTTCTTCATTTACCGGTTTTGAATTCACGCTGGATCACTACAAAGCGCTGTTCACCGACACACCATACTTTATGTGGTACAAAAACACGCTGATTCTGGCAACGGCAAACATGCTTATCTCGCTGTTTATCGTGACGTTAACTGCTTTCATTTTCTCGCGTTACCGTTTTAAGGCGAAGCGCAATGTACTGATGGGCGTACTGGTGATTCAAATGTTCCCAGCGTTCCTATCAATGACTGCAATCTACGTTCTGCTTTCTAAGCTCAACCTGATTGATACCTACGCTGGTCTGCTACTGGTGTACGTCGCAGGTACGCTACCATTCCAGACTTGGTTGGTGAAAGGCTTCTTCGATGCGATTCCAACATCGCTGGATGAGGCGGCGAAGATTGATGGTGCAGGTCACTTAACCATTTTCTTCGACATCATTCTGCCTTTGGCAAAACCGATTCTGGTCTTCATTGCGCTGATGACATTCACCGCGCCTTGGATGGACTTCATTCTGCCAACGCTGATTCTGCGTAGCGAAGAGAAGATGACCATAGCAATCGGCATCTTTAGCTGGATTACCTCAGGCTCAGCAGAGAATTACACCCTGTTTGCTGCTGGTTCATTGCTAGTAGCTATTCCAATTACGTTGTTGTTCGTTGCAACACAAAAACACATTACAACCGGTCTCGTAAGCGGCGCTGTAAAAGAATAAAACCGGAGCTGGGGCCCCGGCCCCAGTATCTTGGTACAAAATAGCTAGGATACATTTTCATGATTAACAAAAGCTCTATCATGCATACGCCTAAGAGCGCGGATGCTTACGCCTTCAATACAGAGAAACTGCACCTTCGCCTACGTACTGGCAAGGGTGAAGTAGAGAAAGTCGAACTTTGGATCGGCGACCCATACCACTGGGCAGAGGGCGGCCTTGATGGCGGTAACCTTGGTGGCAGTGAAGCGCATGGATGGGTTGGCGGTACAGAAGTACGCATGGACTTAGAAGGTCAGACAGAGTACCACGATCACTGGATTGGCGAGTTCACGCCACCTAAACGTCGCAGCCGTTACGGTTTCATTGTTCACGGTAAGAGTGGCGAGAAGATGCTTTACGGTGAGAAACGTATCGTTGACTTAACGCCAGAAAACGAAGAGATGGAACTAAGCAACATCAGTAACTTTTTCTGTTTCCCTTACCTGAACCCACGCGATGTTCTACAAACGCCAGAATGGGTTGAAGGTACGGTTTGGTATCAAATTTTCCCTGAACGTTTTGCAAATGGTCGTGATGAAATTTCTCCAGAGGGCGTGATGCCATGGGGTACACCACCAACAAATGACAACTTTATGGGCGGTGACCTATGGGGTGTGATTGATAAGCTGGATTATCTGCAAGATCTCGGCGTAAACGGCCTGTACTTCTGCCCGATCTTTACTGCTAACGCTAGCCATAAGTACGACACAGTTGATTACATGAATGTTGATCCACACTTTGGTGGCAATGAAGCATTCAAAGCACTAGTAAAAGAAGCGCATGCGCGTGGTATGAAGGTCATGCTCGATGCGGTATTCAACCACATCGGTGATCAAAACCCGCTATGGCTTGATGTTGTTAAGAAGGGTAAAGAGTCGAAGTACGCAGATTGGTTCTGGATCAACGAATTCCCTGTTTACCCAGACACCCCCTCTGAACAGTGGGATTCTTGGAACTTGAATTACGAAACATTTGCAAATGTTGGTTCAATGCCAAAATTGAATACCGAAAACGAAGAGTGTCGAGTATACCTTCTTGATGTTGCTCGTCATTGGGTTGAAGAATTTGATATTGACGGCTGGCGCTTAGACGTAGCGAACGAGGTAGACCACGAGTTTTGGCGTGACTTCCGCCGTTTAGTAAAAGGCATTAAACCAGACTGCTACATTCTTGGTGAAATCTGGCACGAAGGTATGGCGTGGTTACGTGGTGAGCAATACGACTCACTAATGAATTATCCAATGACTCAGGCAATCACGGACTTTATTGCTCAAGACCTCTCTGACAAGAAAGGCTTTATCAACGATGTTAGCCGCTCGTACATGTCTTACCCACACAACGTAAACAAGGCGATGTTTAACCTGCTAGACAGTCACGATACCAGCCGAATCATTTCACTGTGTAAGAACAATCTAGAGAAAGCAAAATTGGCTTACCTATTTATGTTCACTCAAGTGGGCTCACCTTGTATCTATTACGGTGGTGAGGTTGGTATGACAGGTAGCCGTGGTATGAGTTACGACGAAAACCGTCGCTGCATGATCTGGGATGAAGCCGAGCAGAATCTGGAGTTTAAAGACTTTATCAAAGGTTTGATCAAGATACGTAAAGCACACCCAGAGTTGAACGCGCCAACGTTCGAATGGGCTCAAGTGAATGATGATCACTGTGTTGCGTACAAGCGCGGTGAGCTGACGTTTGTGCTGAATAACTCTGACCAAGCTAAGTCAGTCGCGGTGGAAGGTAAAGCGGTTGAGCTAGCGGCTTACGGTTACCATATCTTCGGTTTATAAACCTCTTGCTCCCTACCCTCATTCGGGTAGGGATAGATTTGGTTTCTTATTTCTATATCGGCGCAATCTAAGCGGACTAATCAGTTTCGAGCAAAGAAAAGAACAAACATTGAACAGATTTCAAGGCAGTACGTTTCATCAGTCACGAAGAATGATGCTGTTGTGTTTCAAATTATCAGTTAATGGTATCTTAAGGGGTTGAAGTGAATAGTTTTCGAGGGAAACCCGTGTCAGATTTGATCGACAAGCTGATGGATTTCGGCTTTACCAAGACCGATGCTTTGGTCTACATGAATCTTCTAAAAAATGGCAAAGGCAGTGGCTACAAGATCGCAAAGGATATCTCGTTATCGCGTTCTTCAGTCTATTCGTCGATTGATAACCTATATAACAATGGTTACATCTTCTTATCTGATGGTGATACGAAAGAATACGAAGCAAAATCGCCAGAGCTAATCTTTAGCCAGATTGAGAAAAAGACAGTTGAAAACATCTCTGTTCTGAAAAAAGAACTGTCGCGCATGATGCTACAAGAAGAGAAAGAGTTTGTGTATAGCGTAACCGGCTATGACAACCTAATGGACAAGGCTCGTGAGATGCTTGAGCAGGCTGAGTTAGAAGTTTACTTAAACTGTGACTTCGACTTATCTATCCTTGCAAAAGAACTCAATACAGCGATTGATCGTGGCGTTCGTATCATTGCGTTCTCTTTCAACAAGATCGCGTTGCCAAATCAAAAAATTGAGCGTTATTACCGTATTGATGTTGAAGAGACAGATTACCCTTCACATCGCTTTATGATGGTAACCGACATGAAATTTGCTCTAAGTTTTTCTCATCGTGAGCAGAGCTTAGGCCTTTACACCAATAATCGTTTGCTAACAAAAATAACGGCAGAGCACATCCATAACGATATTTATCTGACTGAGTACATTCTTCAGAATCCAAAACTTCAGTTCAAGATCAACACCATTCATGAACAAACCAATGAAATGGCGTTGGATGCTGCCGAGAGAGATAAGGAAAAATAAATGCAACTCGCTCCAGAACGCTACCAAGTAATTGAACAGTTCGATATGCCTCAAGTAGGGCGTAAGCGTACCGTCCGTATTTATTTGCCAGAAGGTTACGATGCACAAGATGACAAGACATACCCGGTTATCTATATGCACGACGGTCAAAACTTGTTTGATAACTCTACCAGCTTTGGCGGCTCGTCTTGGGAGATCCCCAAGAACGTTGACGGCTTCTTTGCTGGGCGTGACGGAGTGATTGTGGTTGGTATCGACAACGGCGTTGAGTTCAAAGGCTTGTGTCGTATGTACGAGTACTCACCATGGAAGATGGACCAAGATTTCGTTTTGCCTGATTGGGACCCATCGGTGTACAACTCTGGTGGTGAGGGCGCGCAATACATCAGCTTTATCACTGATACGCTTAAGCCGTACATCGATCAGAATTATAAAACCAAACCTGACCGCGATAACACCGTAATTGCGGGTAGCTCAATGGGTGGTTTTATTAGCATCTTTGCTATTTTCGAACGTCCAGATGTGTTCTCTAAAGCAGGTGTGTTCTCTCCTGCGTTCTGGTTCAACAAACCAGAGATGTTTGCTTACTTAGATAAGACTAATATTGCACAAGGTATTCAGATCTACATGGATATGGGTACAGAAGAGAGCAGTGGTCGTGGCATTGGATTTGAAAAGATCTACTTAGATGGTTCGAATGAGGCGAACGAGATGTTGCAGCATAAAGCGAATGTCGATTTGAAATACATAATTGATGAAGGTGCGCTGCACACAGAGTCAGCTTGGGCAAAACGTTACCCAGAGATGCTTAAGTTTTTGTTTGGCTGAGCCGACTCATTTATCTAGCTAATATTTTTATAGGCTACTCAAATCTTGAGTGGCCTATTTGATCATGTTAAATCCCGTCTTCATTCGTGTCTTGTACAGCAAAAGTCACCTGACGAAGAATAGTCCCCGCTAGCAGCCTCAACGTATGCTTACCAACCTTCAACACCGGAGTGTGCTCTCCATAAACCTCAACAGTCTCACGTTCGAAGACCCATCTCCAAAATGAGGAGAGTGATTTTTAGAGTTAGGTGCAGTGCCTAACTCTAAACTATTTGATGTATGCTTCTAGAATTCGATATTTATTAGGGTATGTTTCTTCGTTCGACTTTTTGAAATTGTCGATGGCTTGGTTGACGAGTTCTATTGTTACTCTATCGTTGGTTAGTTTCCCACCAGCAGCCACCACGGCATCAAGTTTCTCTATAGCTTGATCAAAGCTCTTTTCATTTTTGGCTGAAACAGCTTGCAAAAATGCTGTCGCAGCAAAGGGCACTGTAGCAGGCCCCATTAGGTTGGGATCGATACCGGTATTCAAAAGTGCTGTTATCGTATTACCTTGTGTTATATCGCTTGAACGCAGAGCCGCAAATATAAGACTGCTAGCATCATCTTCATCTAAGTTGCGATCTAGCTTGTTTATCATTGTCATCACTACATCGTCACGGGCTCCAGCAGCAATCAAATTTGATAAAACCAGACCGCCTTTTTCCTTTTGGTTTGGGTCGAGATTGCTGAGCTGCTCAGCAATATATGGGTTATTGTTTGCACCACCAAAAGTGACTAAAGGGATGATGTGGTTATATGTATCAGTGAGCTCGTAGCCTGCCGAGATCAAATAATCAATTTTCTCACGCTGAACACTCACTTCTTGATTGGAACGACTGATCATTCGAATCAGTGAACTGTAGATATTAGCGTTAATATTTTGTGAAGCATCGACCAGCTGCGAGAATAACTCGATGTTTGAATTCACTGCAGCAAAACGTAACGGATATTGAAAGTTTTGCATTTTTACACGCTTATCGATATCGACACCCTGACTAATCAGTTTGATTATCAGCTCTTGGTCATTGAGAGTCATTGCAATATAAAACACGACTTCTGGACTAAGTCGCTCTGAAAAGTAATCAATGGCCGATAGGCTTATGAATTCTGACCACTGCTGCTCCGTCAGATTGACCATATCAAAACCATAGCCATCGAGGGTTGCTTCGATAAATTTTGGGAACGTTTCAGTAGGGTTCGGTAATCGTTCCGCATTAGCTGAAGCGCCGTCATTACTTTCTATTATCTTGACGGGTTGTGCCTGTATTTTGGTCGTAGAAACCTCTACAGGTTTGTTATCTAGTGACGAAGTATGATGAAAGTAGGCACTTGAGGCGTAGCCGACACCGACAGCGAATATAATAGGTAAAGCCTTTTTGACGTTTGTCATTATCTATAACTTATTGGTATTTAATGTTATTACATTATTTGAAATGTATATCATTTTCAATTAAATATTCTAATGTAACCTTACTTGCATTAAGCCTCTTTACATCGGATAAATGGTCCTCATTTCAAAGCGAGCGTCTTCATTGATGTGATTGTCTGCGCTAACACCAAAACCCTTATCAACGACATCAAGGCCATCTTCACACAATAGATTTTTAAACCGACCCTAGCCGTAATGCGTCAGTAAGTTCTTGCGCTCTGTGACTCAAAACTTGTAGTTAAAATTGGAAAATTTTGGGTATGCTTGAAGCACCAAACACGTCGTTGAATGATAAGGAATCTATGCATAACGAAGATACAGGCCTCGATGAGCTGGGATTTATTCGCAATGATTATTCGGTTGATAAGATTCAGCCAGAGTTTAAAGCTGTCGTCGATAGCGTGGTGCAGCAACTGACATTGCGACTCCCAGAGCAAATTGATGGGATTTATTTGTATGGTAGCGTACCAAGAGGAGAGGCCGTGTTAGGTCGCTCAGATCTTGATATATCTATTATCCTCAACACGCCAATCACGGAATTAGAAAAGCGAGTATTTCAAGAGATAAGCACGACAGTTCCCCATATTCACCCACAGATCAGTAAGATAGATATAGATCCGGGTTATCTCAATACCATTCAAAAAACAGAAGAGTTTTACCATTGGCAGTTTTGGCTCAAACACTGTTGTTGCTGTGTATGGGGTAATGACAGAGCAGTTTCATTCGTTAAGCATCAGCCTAAGTTAGAGATAGCTCTTGCACTCAATGGAGATCTACACGCGTTCTTGGGCCAAATGGCAGATAGCTTCTCTAAAATGGACGACAAAGCGGTTGCGAAGATTCTCGGTAAGAAATTAGTAAGGGCAGCGTACTATTTTATCGCAGAAAAAGACGGGAGTTGGTATATCGATTTAGCTCAATGCGCCCAAGCAGCGAAAAAGCATTACCCTGATCAACAAGACGATATTGAACTCGCGTACTTATTTGCACGTGGGAAGCTAACGTCAAAAGCAGATGCCATAGAGCTCTACCAGCGATTAAGTGGCAAGATAATTAAGTGACGTCTGAAGATCAAACTAGATAACGATTAACAGCGACCGTTGTCTGTGTGGCGATATCGCTCCAAAAAACAACGTCCATGTGCTGCTGAGTAACCTTGTCGAACAGCAAAGAGGAGTGCTTGGTTTTGTGCTTGATTGACGGCGGACACATCGAAGCTCGTGTAGCGCAATAAACATTTGAGATATATACCAATAGCTAGTAGTGTCGGACGCCGTATGCAGGTGAATTGCGTCTTGGTTCTGGGGCGTGAATTACGCAGCAGTTTTTTGTTTACAAGGAGTGTAACGTGACACCATTTGTTTTGTCTCAAATACTGGTCGCAATCGCGATCTGTTTTGATCTGATGTCCTTTCAATTCAAAGAGAGGAAAAAGATCGTTACTTGTCTCTTTTTTGCTGGGACTCTCATATCAAGCCATTTTATCTTGCTTGAGCAATGGACGGCAGCGAGCCTAATGCTCATCGCCACCGTTCGCTATTTAGTGAGTGTGTTCTCTACCTCGGCAAAATTGAAGTACCTATTTTGTGGGGCTTCAATCATTTCTACTTCGGTCACTTATACTGGCCTAGTCAGTGTTGTGAGTTGTGTTGCTTCTCTGTTTCAAACGGTTGCCGCTTTCAATAAAGATGACCGCCGTTTAAGGGAGCTGATGATCATCGGTACCGCGCTTTGGCTTATTCATAACTACCTGGTTGGATCGCCAACGGCTGTCGTCATGGAAGTCCTTTTTATCTCAAGTAATTTAATTGGATATTATCGTTATTACATTAAGGGTGCGGCATTGGCGTAATTGTCAGCAAGGTTCTGGTAGGCATCCATTTTTGAATATAGGGCTTGTTCTCTAAAAGATAGGAGTCAGATGTTGAAAGAAGTTACTCAAATCCTCGATTTCATGGTCGAAATTGAAAAACTAAAAGGCGTATTGAGAAAGTCGAGACCGGTTGGCTTGAAGCGGCACGAAAACTCTGGCGAACACAGTTGGCATGTGTGTATTAGTGCTTTGATGTTAAAGGACTACGCTGACGAGGCCATTAACATCGATCGCGTGATCAAAATGCTGTTGATTCATGATCTGGGCGAGATCGATGCCGGCGACAAAATCGTTTATGAATCAGAAACCGCAGAGCAAAAGAATAAAGAGTGGAATGGCGTCAAGCGAGTGCTCGATATGCTGCCAAACCGACAAGGTGAAGAATATCTGGCACTGTGGGAAGAATTTGAACTTGGTGAAAGTGCCGATGCAAAATATGCAAAAGCCATCGACCGTATCCCTCCGCTTCTCCACAACATCAATGACGATGGCTATGGTTGGAAGAAGCATAATGTTCCCAAAGAGAAGGTTCTCAACTTCAACCAGCAAAGAATATCAGCTGGTGGAGAGAAGATATGGGAAGGTGTCGAAGCTAAACTACTACAAGCTATCTCCGATGGGATTCTAACCTAGTCATCCAGTTAGCTCTTCGATAGAGCACAATCATTCTCCTATGAATGTCATTGTGAGCTTTCGTAAGGGGTTGAGTCATGTAAAATCGGTGTTTTAAGTTTAGAGGCCGCCATGACGAAACCAGTACAACAGCAAATCGGAAACATCGCCCTTGTTGTTGAAAACTATGACGATGCAATTGAGTTCTATACGCAGAAACTTCAATTTACGCTAGTTGAAGATACCGATTTAGGCGGTGGTAAACGCTGGGTACAGGTCGCTCCGCCCAATTCTAACGGCACCAACCTTTTGCTTGCTCAAGCGAGTACCGAATCTCAAACACAAGCCATCGGTAACCAAATGGGTGGTCGCGTGTTTTTGTTTCTTCAAACCAACGACTTTTGGCGTGATTATGAATCCATGAAAGCCAAGGGTGTGATGTTTAACGAAGAGCCTAGAGTTGAAGAGTATGGAACTGTGGTTGTGTTTCAGGATCTGTACGGAAATAAGTGGGATTTGCTGCAGCTAAATCTAAGCGGAAACTAGCGGGAATAACCGTCGACCGCAATCAGGAGGTAGAGATGGAACTGAGAAAATTTAGACAGGAAGACTACGATACCCTGATTCATTGGATAGATTCAGAATGGCTCAACTATCAGTGGGGCGGTCCGAATTTTGATTTTCCATTAGACCAAAATCAACTCGAACACCATTGCGTGAAACCCGAGGTGCTGCCATTTATCTTCATTTCAAATGGAGAGGAAGCGGGTTATGTTGAGTTGCTCAAAGTGTCAGATTCTCAATATCGTATTTGCCGAGTGTTTGTCTCGAACGATTTTCGAGGGCAGGGGCTGGCTAAGATCATGCTTAAACAGCTCATTGAGAAAGCTCGAGTAGAATACAAGGCACGGGTTTTAACGCTGGCTGTGTTTGAGCGAAATGTCGTTGCCAAAGGTTGCTATGAATCTCTTGGTTTCGTGGTGACATCTCGTGAGTCTGGAACGCGCAGTTTTGATGGCGAGTTGTGGGATTTGTTGCTAATGGAAAAACACTACAATTAATAACTTTAGGAACATCAAATGAAAGCTAAAGCTGTGTTACTCGTTGCCTTGGCGATGCTGCCGATGACTGCGCTCGCTCAACAAGATGAAATCGATTGTGAGAACGCAATGAACACCTTCGAGATCAATCAATGTGCAGCGATAGAGTTACAAACCGCTGAAGAGCAATTAGAGACTTATCTTCAAGCAAGCTTTGAACATAACGCTGGAGATCCAACCTTGGTAGAAGCGATTAAGCGAGCACAGAAAGATTGGTCGACGTATATGACTGCTCATTGTGACGCTATCTACACGCAATGGCGAGATGGTTCTATTCGTGGGGTTATGGCGCTTTCTTGTAAAACTGAGCTAACCAAAGAGCGAACCCATCAAATCTGGGCCAATTTCTTAACTTATATGGACAGCACACCGCCCGTTTTACCTGAGCCAATGGTTAACAACGATTAGTGCGTTCTTGGTCTTTGCACTGTGAAATTTTTGCTGCGTTTATCCTCTCTTTATAGATAACATAAGGAGAAACGTTATGAAGTATTTTGCCAAAATTGTTCTAACACTTGTCTTTTGGTTGGGGATTACCGCCCCTTCTTTTGCTCTTGAACCTGTATACAGTGACTTTTTCGGCAAGGCGATCAGAGGTTACGATCCTGTAGCGTACTTCACTCAAAGCCAAGCCGTGGAAGGAAGCGATAATTACCGCTATGAATGGAATGGCGCTGAATGGCGATTTTCCTCACAACGACATCTCGATTTATTCAAAGTGGACCCGGAACAATACGCCCCTCAATATGGTGGATACTGTGCTTGGGCGGTGAGTAAAGGCTATACCGCCAAAATAGACCCGCGAGCTTGGAATATTGTCGATGGCAAGCTTTACCTAAATTACAGTAAATCGGTACAGCAAACTTGGCAGGGTGATATCGCTGGAAACATTGCAAACGCAGACGCCAACTGGCCAAGATTGCTGAATGAGTAAATTAACCCAATATCAATTTCTGAAACAACTAATCATTATCTGAGTTTATAAATTCAATTGACACTTACTCAGATTTATATGACATTGGCTGTATGAAATGTAATCGAACAACACTCAATCAACGAATTATCATCATTCTATAAGAATGGTGGGGATTTTGTTGTACTGAGAAAAGCTAACCCACCCGGTAAGGTGGGTTTTCTTTTTCTATCTTCCGGGCCGTATTCTTGGAGGAACTCACATGAAAAAAGTCGCCGTTTTTGGTAAGCCCGGTAGTGGCAAATCTACCTTCAGTAAAGCATTAAGCCGATCGGCAGGTTTACCGTTGCATCAACTGGATTCTATCGTCTATCAAGCGAATGGCGAGCCAGTTTCCAAAGACGTTTTTAACCAAGCTCATAACAAGATCTTGCGTGAAGACGCGTGGATAATCGATGGACTTGGCCCTCTTGGTGCATTCCATCAGCGCTTAGAATCTGCAGATACCCTTATCTACATCGATTTGCCTTATTTCGTCAGTTACTGGTTCGTTACTAAGCGCTGCCTGAAAGGGTTGTTTGTAAAGCCAGAAGGGTGGCCAGATGGCAGTTCAGTCATCAAAGGTACGCTCAATAGCTACAAGATGCTTAAACTCTGCCCGGGATTTTGGAATGATGAGTTTATGTCTCGACTGTCTCAGATCTCAGAAGGTAAACAACTGCATGTTGTTAAGAGCACAACCGAACTCAATAATCTACTTGCTCACCTCTCACAATAATAAAGGACTTTGTTCATGTTAGAATTTACCAACCTAGACCAAGTGTTACGTTACTGGCATCGGGAGAGTTTTCAATGGAGTGATGAACATGGACACTAACACTGAGATTTGGCGCAATTACTATGAGAAAGCGCTTGCTAAGCCACACTCAAAACGGACTGAATTTGTCTGTTCACTTAATCAATCTACATCAAAGGTAGCAATTGACTGCGGTTGTGGTGTGGGCAGTGATATGGGATTTTTGAGTCAGCATGGCTACCGAGTATATGGCTTTGATATTAATTCTGACTCGATTGAGATATGTGAAGAACGGTTTGCTGATAACCCTTTAGTCGAGGTTACTAACGCTTCATTCGAACAATTCCAATATCCGAAAGCTGGGATTGTACTCGCGTACTCTAGTTTGTTTTTCGCTGACCCTTCTCAGTTCGAGTCTGCGTGGCATAAGATCGTCGCGTGTATTGACATTGGGGGTGTTTTTGCTGGCGATTTCATGGGTGTGAAAGACACTTGGGCAACCCACTATCGGAGCCCGACGTCTTCTTTTACACAATCCGAAGTGCGCGACCTGTTCGACGGTTTTGAAGTTCTGAGGTTCCATGAAAGGGATGAGATGGCAAAGACCGCATTGGGACGAATGAAGCACTGGCACACCTTTTCAGTAGTAGCAGTGAAACGCTAATTTAAACATAGGTTTATGAGTCTAAATAACTTAAAAGATATGGATAAAATCGTTCACCTTTTGAAACAAGATCCAATGCGAGTAGAAGCTTTGCACTGTGTTAAGAGGCTAGAATTGCCTCAGTGTTATATTGCCGCGGGGTTTCTACGGAATTTGGTTTGGGACGCCCTACATAACAAGACTAAGCCAACGCCTTTGAATGATATTGACGTTGTCTATTTCGACGATGATGAAATGGACCCTAATGCCTGTTTCAAGCACGAAGCTTGGCTCAACACACAAATGCCACAGTTCGATTGGCAGGTTCGCAACCAAGCTCTGATGCATCACAGAAACAACGACCAACCTTATAAAAGCACGCTGGACGCGATGAGCTATTGGCCTGAAAAAGAAACGGCTGTTGGTGTTAGAGTCACGGCAAACAGTGATTACGAGTGTGTTTCCGCTTTTGGTTTTGAATCTCTATTCAACGGACACATTAGTTATAACCGGAAAAGACCGCGTTCGCTGTTTGAACAACGTGTATACGCAAAGAACTGGCTCGTCTTATGGCCATCTCTCAAAGTGGTTTATGGCAATGCAAAGGAGTCGCAAGATGTTTAAATTGGAAACGGAGCGACTGATTCTGAGAGACATGACACTCGATGATCAAGATGCTTTTGTCGCAATGTCTCAAGATACCAAGTATCAACGTTTCTATGATGAAGATGATTGTGATGCAAACAAATATAGGCAGCTCACTGAACTATTTGTGGCGCAGTCAACTGAAAGCCCAAGGCAAGCTTATCAACTCGCTGTTGAACTTAAGAGTACCAATGAGTTTATAGGTACGGTTTGTTTGCGATTAGAACAAAATCGACAAGCGTCTATGGGTTGTGCTTTCTCTCGAGCTTCACAAGGAAGTCAGTTCGCTCAAGAAGCGGCATTTAAGCTCGCTGATTTCGGTTTTGAGAAATTGGGTGTTCATCGTATTTATGCTGAGACTATCAGCCGAAACTTGGCTGCGATAAACCTTTGTCGTCGTTTAGGCATGCGTAAAGAAGCGCATTTAAAAGAGCATCGCTTCTTTAAAGGGCAGTGGTGGGACACTGTTATTATGGCTGTACTGCACAGTGAGTGGTGTGATTTTTAATCAAAGTTCAGATAATCCATCAACACTGTTTTTATATACAGTGTTGTTGTGTATCCTATCTTAAAAAAGGAGTAGTACACGATGACGTTTGTATATGAACAGCAAGTCCCTAACCCTCAAGAATTTTGCGATATGCGTGTTGCAGCAGGCTTATCTCCTAAATCACTCAAAGCAGCAACTATCGCTCTGCCTAACAGTTTGTACGGGATCTCTATTCGAGATGCCGATAAGTTGATAGCGATGGGACGAGTTGTCGGTGATGGTGCGTGTAATTTAGAAGTGGTTGATGTTGCCGTTGATCCTCAATATCAGGGTTTAGGGCTGGGTAGGAAAGTGATGGAGTATATTGATGGCTACCTAGCATCTGTAGCGTTAGAAGGTTCTTATGTCTCTATGATTGCTGATGAGCCCCTTTTTTACGAAAAGCTAGGGTACAAGCTCGTGTCACCATCTAGCCAAGGTATGACCAAGAAATTCAGACCCAATAACGTTTAAGTAGGGTAAGACAATGGAAATTAGAATCGGGAAGTTAGATGATGTTTCGAGCATTACGGATATCTTCAATTACTACATTGAACATTCTAATGCTCGCTTTGAGGAGTCGCCGCTGTCTGTAGACAATCGATTGGATTGGTTCTCTCAGTTTAAGCCAGATAGTAGACATCAAATCTATGTAGCGATCGATAGCGGTAAGCTTATAGGGTTCGCTTGCTCCCAGCCATACAGAGCAATGGCTGCCTTTGATGAGACTGTAGAGGTGACGGTTTACCTGGCGCCGTTTATTCAAGGGAAAGGGGTTGGTTCCAAGCTTTATGAGAAACTATTCGACGCTATCCAAGCTCATGGTGTTCATCGGGTTTTATCAGGTGTCGCTTTGCCGAATGAGGCTTCAATAGCGCTACATAAGCGTTTTGGTTTTATAGAAGTGGGCGTCTTTAATGAATATGCAAAGAAGAACGGTGAATACATAAGCTCGATGTGGTTAGAAAAGATGCTTAGCGAATAATTCGATATCGATTCGAAGTTGGTTAAAAAGGGAAAGTCGAGATTTTAATTGCAACCAGTCCAACCTCTAGAAGCAGTGCTCAAGCATCAAAATATATACAGTGGTATTAAAACCATATCCCTCAGTGGCTAGCGTTAGTAGAAAAAGAATTATAACGATAAGGAGAAAACCGTGAAAATAGCAGTATTAGATGATTACCAAAACGCAGTTCAAGATCTTGATTGTTTTGGTTTGTTAGAAGGGCAAGATGTCACAGTCTTCAATGAGACCTACTCAGAACAAGAATTGGTTGAGAAGTTGGCGAATGTCCAAGCTCTAGTTCTTATTCGAGAACGTACCCAGATAACGGAATCACTCTTATCCAAACTCCCGAACCTTGAAGTGATCAGTCAAACGGGCAAAGTGAGCAATCATATCGATGTGCAGCTTTGCGAAAAATACGGAGTCAAGGTACTAGAGGGGAGAGGCTCGCCAGTTGCCCCTTCAGAACTCTGTTGGGCTCTAATAATGGCAGCAAGCCGACATATACCTAGCTACACTTCGAATCTTGCAAATGACCAGTGGCAAAGTTCAGGTAGCTTAGGGCTAGGGCGAACCTTGAAAGGGTTGAAACTGGGTATTTGGGGCTATGGGAAGATAGGGCAAAGAATCGCTCAATATGCGAAAGCGTTTGAAATGTCAGTCGTAGTATGGGGAAGCCAAGCTTCGCGAGACTTGGCAAAATCACACGGCTTTGAGGCCTCTGAATCCAAACGCGCCTTCTTTCTGCAAGTGGATGTTCTGTCTCTCCATCTTCGTTTGAATGAGGTAACGCGAGGGTGTGTTACGGCTGAAGATCTAAGATCAATGAAGTCAGATTCCTTGTTTGTGAATACCAGCCGTTCAGAGCTTGTCGAGACTGATGCGCTGTTCAAGGAACTCAAATCCAATCCGAGCAAACGAGCGGCTGTCGATGTTTTTGATTGTGAGCCCGCAACTAAAAGTACAGAGCCTTTGCTTTCTCTACCTAACGTTACAGCGACCCCTCATTTAGGATATGTAGAGCAAGGAAGCTACGAGCTTTATTTTAAAATAGCGTTCGAAAATCTTGTGTCGTACATTTCCGAGAACGAAGCGCTTGGAGAAGCATGTGATTAACGGGTCGGTATGATTAAGTATGAATAACTTAACCATGAATAAATCGAGCGTTAATAGATTCATTATATTTGGCACTTTTTAAGGTGTTTAGGTTTAAGTAAGGAAACAAGTCGTGTTACGAGAAATGGACATCTCAGACTATCAGCAGGTCATGAACCTTTGGTCTGAAACGGAAGGTATGCAATTAAGAGAAGCGGACTCGGAAGAAAACATCGGAAAGTATCTCGAGCGTAACCCAAACCTGAGTTTTGTTGCTTTGGAAGGGGAGCAGATCGTAGGGGCGATATTGGTGGGAACAGACGGTCGTCGTGGTTATATCCAACATTTAGCGGTATCGAAGGCTTGCCGTGGGCAGGGCTTAGGCGCAAAGCTGATATCAAACGCAGTGGACGCCTTATCATCCATAGGGATTGCTAAAACCCACTTGTTTGTCATCAACGACAACCTGAATGCACAAGCGTTTTATGAAAATATTGGCTGGCATCCACGAGATGAAATACGTATGTTTTCATTTAACGCATCAAACGTAGGCAACATCTAGGTGTAGACGCATTTCTTTTGCTGTCGATGCAAAGCTATGAACGACAGCATCACGCAAGACATAGCTTACGATAGGTATGGTCGATTTCATTGAGATTGTCTAATTTATAAAATTTTGCCGCGTTCTTCTCACAACTTGTCTCTAAGTCGCTGCTTCCGGTGTTCTTTGGGGAAGTATGCTCTATCTCATTGTTTTATTTATAATATTATTAATAGATATGTTGAATGTCTAACGCTTGTATAGATCATAAAATATATATTGCAAATATAAATGATATTTGTTTTCATTCGCTCCGGTTTGGATTTATAAATTAAAACGGAATTAGAAAATGGATAAGAGATTGAGCTTATCTCCTCTTGCTCTCGCAATTGGAGGTGCACTCACTGTGGCTGCTGGTATGACAAATGTTATGGCAGCGGAACAAGCCAAAGTGGACGAAACCGTTCAAGTTATCGGACATCAATACGAAGGGTATGCTGAGCATATGCCTCAGTCTGGCACTAAAACGGATGTCGAATGGCTAGATGTACCACAAGCCGTATCAGTGGTTACCAAGACTGAAATGGAGGACCGAGGCGCGGTACGTTTGGTCGATGCGCTTGATGGTGTTGCGGGCGTAAACAACACTCTTGGGGAAGGGAGTCGAGACCAATTTGTTATCCGAGGCTTTGATGCACTTAATGATACGTATCGTGATGGAATGCGTGATGATGGCACACTACAGTCTTATCGAAGTCTAGCGAATATTGAGCGTGTTGAAGTTGTCAAAGGCCCAGCCGGTGCGCTTTATGGTCGAGGTTCTGCTGGAGGCATTATCAATTTAGTCACTAAACGAGCCAATGGTGATAACTTCACCAGTGTTAAAGGTAGTGTTGGTAGCAATAGCCAATTTGTAGGCCAGCTCGATAGCTCTATGGCAATTTCTGACAAGGTAAATGGCCGTATCAACGTAGAGTACCGTCAAGCCGATTCTTATGTCGATCATGTTGATTCAAATGATTTCTTTATTGCACCTACCGTTCGATTGATGCCGTCTGACGGGCACACTATTGATCTCGATGTCGAATATGCTCATCAAGAGTTAGTTCCTTATCGTGGTGTTCCATCCAAAAATGGTAAACCAGTCGACGTTTCTGAAAGCACTTTTTATGGCGGGACCAATGATTATCAAAAGTCAGATAGTCTTCGAGTTGCGGTGAATTATGAATGGCGTCTAAACAGTGACTGGGTATGGACAAACCGTGCAGCATACAACCATATTGAGCTGGAACAAAAGGGTACTCGTCAAGGAACGGTGACAGGCGATCAAGTCTCTCAAACCGTGAATAATTTTGGCTACGACCCACGTACCACAACTACATTGCAATCGGAACTCGTTTGGGAAACCGATTCTAATCAGATGATGATAGGCGCGGATTTCAACCAGATTAATATTGACCTTGTCCTAGCCAGTGACAAAACGCTTCCATCTCAAGACATTTACAACCCTGTAGTGGGCCCTACGCCCGATCCTGGCTTCAAGCCTTTCCGAGACAATACAACTACAACTACAGGGGTTTACATTCAAGACGTTTATACCTTTGGTGATCTTTCGGTAATAGGCAATGTGCGTTACGACGCTATGGAGTTAGAGCAACAAAAGGCGGGCTCTGCCAAAGAGAACCTTGATGATAATAAAGTGAGCTACCGTGGTGGTTTGGTCTACCGTCTGACTGACGATATGTCTGTGTATGCGAGCTTAGCTCGTTCTTGGCAGCTACCTTATTCTGGTATCTACATCAATCCAAAGTTAGCGGAATTTTTCCATACAGACCTTAAAGAAGTCGGCGCGAAAGCTTACTTGCTAGATGATGCGTTGATGCTAAATGCCGCGATCTTCCAGATTGATCAAGAACAACCTCAAACTGATACCAATGGCGATGTGATTAATAAGATTGAAGCGCGTCACCAAGGTATTGAACTTGAAGCACGTGGCCAAATTACAGCTCAGTGGGATGTATCGGTTGGTTACAGCTATCTTGATGCGGAAGACAAAGATACAGGTAAAAAGCCCAATGACGTATCGGATCATTTGTTCTCACTTTGGAGCACCTACCAGCTAGACGATAACTGGCGCTTAGGTGGCGGTGTTAAATACGTTGGCGATCGTTATGCAGGCAACAACGAAGCCGTCGCATTAGGTGACTACACTACAGTCGATCTAATGGCCGCATATACTACGGGCCGTCATAAAGTTCAGGCGAATGCTTACAACGTCTTTGACGAGAAATACATTTTGGGAGCAACCAACGGTACATCTGGGACTAATCAGATCGGTTACGGTGCACCAGCTGAATTCATGCTGAGCTACGGTTACCAGTTCTAAAAGCCAGCTCGTTATATAGCTATTTTGATTTTCGCGAATTAGCGAATAGTTGACCTTAGTTTAGGTCATTTTAGCCCAAGGGTCAGAGCAGAAGCTCAAGAAATATATAGCTTTGGCCCTAACCTATGTACTTAGGAGATCTCCATGCTTTACCAGAATTTGGATGGTAACCCACATAAAAAATTAGAACAGAGTGCGCTACCTCAAGCGCATCATAAATTGCGTTTGAGTATTCTGGCTGTTGCCGTTGCTTCTATAACGGCGACTAACGCGTTTGCCGCTACTGAGGATCAAACCACGACGATGGAAACGGTCGTTGTAATGGGCAGTATCATCGGCAATTCTGACTTAGAAGATGTTAAAGAGTACCCAGGCGCTCGTACCGTACTTACGCAACAACAAATTAAGAAAACCGGGGCACTTTCGATTGATTCGGCATTTCAAAGTGTTCCTGGAATTAAAGTTCAGGACGAAACGGGTACTGGTGTACTACCTAATATTTCAGTACGTGGCTTAAAGGCGAGTCGCAGTGGTCATGCGCAATTTCTGATGGATGGCGTACCACTCACACTTGCGCCTTATGGTCATACAGGACAATCGATTTTCCCAGCGACACTTTCAATGCTTGATCGTATCGATATTGTGCGCGGCGGTGCGGCTGTTCAATATGGACCAAACAACGTAGGTGGTGTGATTAACTTAGTCACCAAACCTATTCCCCATAAATGGCAAACGGAAGTCAGCAATCGTTTGACCGTTTTCGAAGATGGGGATACACCTTTAAATGATTTTTACCTGCGTACGGGCGGTTGGCTTACTGATACTCTTGCGCTTCAAGTAGAGGGCAACTTTTTAAAAGGCGAAAGTTTCCGCGAACATTCCGACACGGACGTTAAGAACTTCCAAGCGAAACTGCAGTGGTTACTCAGCGATACTCAAGAGTTGCAAGCTTTCGTGCAGCGTTATGACGCTGATACCCAAATGCCTGGTGCTTTAGCGCCTGATGACTATGAAGATGATCGCACCCAATCCAAGCGGCCGTATGATGAATACCAAGGTGAGTCGACGCGTTGGAGCCTAAAGTACTTACATGATTTGAATATTGCTGATAGCGCAGAGTTAGAAATACTGACCTTTGGGCATCGTTCTGAACGCTTATTCCAGTGGGGTTACATTCGCACTCCGGGAGAGCAATGGTCTGATCCTACTCAGCCTTCGACTGACATTCGTACATCACCTCGTGCATTCAAGGTTTTTGGTGTTGAACCTAAACTTGCGATGTACTTTGATGGCAATACGATAACGCAAAATTGGATAGTTGGTGCACGCTATGTCAATGAAGATATTGATTACAAGCTTACACAGACACCGATTGCTGGTGGCGCGACGGAAACGAAACGTGATTGGCACTTAGATACAGACGCATTCGCTGGGTATGTCAGCAACGAAGTTGGATTGTTTAATGATGCCTTAAAGGTCACACCTGGTATTCGCTATGAATCGATAGGTATGGCATTTAAAGATCTAGGCACCGATCAGAACACAGACAATAAAGTGACTGAGTGGTTGCCGGGACTGACAGTGGCTTATCACCTGTCAGAGCAATGGGTGGGTTACACCAATGCGCAGAAATCATTACGAGCACCGCAAATTGCTTACGTTCGCGGTAAAGGTAAAGAGGGTAGTGAGCTTGCATGGAATTATGAGCTAGGTGCTCGTTATAATTTGGATACGACTAGCTTCAATATCGCGTTTTATAGAATCGATTTTGAAGATCAGTTGCAGTATCAAGTCCCAACTCGAACTTTTGAAAACATAGGAAAAACACTTCACCAAGGTGTCGAGATTTCAAGTCGTTATACTCCTAGTTCACTTCAGGCTCTGAGCTTAGGTGCAGGATATAACTATTTAGATGCGACGATTGAAGAAGAGGGAGACAACAAGGGGAATCAACTTCCTTATACCTCTAAACATCAATTTAGCTGGGATGCAACTTACGCATTTAGCAACTTAGATACGACTTTGTCTGGTTACTACTTCAGTGAATCATACTCTGACAACGCCAACACCAGTACTGAAGATCCCCTTGGTATAAGAGGAAAAGTACCAGCTTACATGGTATGGAACTTGAATCTTGGCTCCGATTTATATAAGGACGAGGATAGCAAACTGCGCGTCAACTTTGCGGTCAATAATTTGTTTGATGAGGATTATTACTTCCGCGGTATTGATACGAGTCCGGTGGGTCGTTACCCAGCCCCAGGTCGCTCTTACACCTTGGATCTGAATTACCAGTTCTAATCGATAATTTATTGAAATTCAATACAAATAAAAGTCGCCAATACTCTTGGCGGCTTTCACAGTTTTAGCGTTAGAGGATAATTTAATATGAGAAATGACTCTCAATCGGTTTCGACGAACGCACGATGCGCAATCAATAGTTTATGTGTAGGTTTCGCTTTGTTGGCGTGCTTAATCTCATTCTCTAGCTTTGCAATAACAAGGGTGATTCAAGATGAACAAGGTCAGTTCGAAATTAGTGCTACACCACAGCGAATCGTTGTACTAGAGTTCTCATTTGTAGATGCATTAGCGGCGGTAGGCGTTTCCCCTGTTGGTGTCGCTGATGACAATGACGCGACACGTGTGATTCCTGCGGTACGAGAGCTAGTGGATCCTTGGCAGTCTGTTGGTATGCGATCTCAACCTAGTTTAGAAGCTATCGCTATTCTAAAGCCTGATTTGATTATCGCAGATGCTGAACGTCACCGTACTGTTTATCAAGATCTACAGCGAATTGCGCCGACATTACTACTAAAAAGCCGAGGTGAAACTTATCACGAAAACTTAGAGTCAGCGGTCAAGATTGGTGTTGCTCTTGATAAGCAATCAGTTATGGAGCAAAGAATTAAACAGCATCAACAATCTATGCTTGATTTCAAGAGCCGATTCTCTCTAAAGCAAACCATACAGTTTGCTGTCGTGTCAGATAAAGGAATGTGGCTGCATAGCCCTGCGTCTTATGCTGGAGGCGTGCTGACGACATTAGGTATTGCGAGTCCAATTGAGGAGTCCACTGAAAAGGCATATTTGCCAACTAGCTTTGAATTGTTGTTGAAGACCAACCCTGACTGGTTACTTTTAGGGGCTTATTCTCACCCTAATGTAGTCAATGATTGGCAGAAAAACCCTCTGTTTGACCTGCTTACTTCAGCAAAAAACAAGCAAGTTGTTGAAGTTTCGCCAGCCCTTTGGTCGTTAAATCGTGGCATGTTAGCGGCTGAGCAGATGGCAAAAAATCTAGAACAGATTCTGGATCGATCATGAGAGCAATGTTGATCTCTAGAAGTGGGCGAAATCTGCTAATGTTGCCGTGGCGAGCCGCTGTATTTACCTTGTTAGTGTTGTGTTTGATGCTATCTGGCTATGCGGCCTCAATGCTCGGGTGGTCTAGCTTTTCCCTAACTTTGACTGATTTAATAGGTTACTGGTTTTCGTTTGATACGAGCAACATGACTCATCAAATCTTCGCGACTCTAAGAGCACCAAGAGCTTACGCTGGGTTATTAATTGGAGCGAGTTTAGCCGTCTCAGGCCTACTGATGCAGGGGTTAACACGAAACCCTCTCGCATCTCCTTCTATTCTTGGGATTAATTCTGGTGCGGCCTGTTTTATGGCTTTAGCGGCGATAGGTGTGCCTATTATCAGTGAGCTGAATCCAATTCTCAATGCCGTTATCGGAGCTTCGTTAAGTGGTGGTGCTGTGATGATTCTCGGCGGTTTTTTTTCTGCTCGTTCCCATCCATTGCGTTTGGTTTTGGCGGGGATTGCCATTACAGCATTGTTAATCGGGTTGACTCGAGCCGCACTGATTCTTGCTGATGACATGGCTTATAGCGTGTTGCATTGGCTTACTGGCTCTTTATCTACCGTGGACGATGATCAATGGCAAGTGCTGTGGCCGCCTGCAATGATCGGGTTAGGGCTAGCGATGAGTCTGGCGCGTAATCTCAATCTACTTGCGCTTGGTGAAGAAGTAGCGGTTGGGCTGGGCAGCAATATCCGTCTTACTAGATTTATTTGTAGTGTGACCATCGTTTTGTTGGCTGGTGCAAGTGTTGCTATTGCTGGACCGATTGGTTTTGTCGGGTTGCTAGTTCCTCATCTAGTCAGACCTATGCTTGGGTACAACTACTATGTGTTGATACCTGTTTCCGCCATGGCGGGGGCTGCGTTGGTATCTTGGTCAGATGCCTTATCAAGAGCGATTGCTTTTCCGACTGAAACGCCCGTGGGTGTCATTACCGCTTTGATAGGGACGCCTTGTTTTATTCTCATTGCGACGAGGAAGTCTTAATGCATCATAACGCGAAAGTATGGTTGTTGCTTGGGTTACTCATATTGATAGCCTTTTCTGGTTTGTTTGTTGGGGCAGCATCAGTCTCTAGTATTCAAGTGATACAGAACCTAATCGCTTTTTCTAGTGATGATTTTGTTATACAGCAGTATCGGTTACCACGTATGTTACTCGCGGTCAGCGTGGGGGCAGGGTTAGGTCTTTCAGGCGTGTTAGTACAAGGGGTAATACGCAATCCCCTAGCGTCTCCTGATCTGATGGGAATTAGCGCTGGAGCTGGCCTGGCTGCTACCGCGAGTTTGGTGTGGTCACCTAATGCATCAGTGAGTTTACTTCCGATATTTGCGATGTTCGGCGGTGTGGTTGCAGCTGGATTGATTGCTTTCTTGGCGTGGTGGTCTAAACCAACACCGGCCAAACTGGCACTGATCGGTATTGCGGTGAGCGCGTTTCTAGCAAGTTGTATTGACTTCTTACTCGTCACGAACCCAATTGAGATCAACACCGCTATGGTGTGGTTAACAGGGAGTCTTTGGGGGAGGAATTGGCAGCAAGTTCCATTTATTTGGGGAGCGTTGGTTTTACTACTGCCATTGGCACTTTGGCTTGCTTGGCGTTTGGACGTGTTAGGGTTGGGTGAGGAAAGTGCGACTACATTGGGCATTAAGCCGAAACAGATTCAGATTCTTGCATTGTTGGCGGCTGTCTTACTTGCGAGCGTCAGCGTTTCAGTGGCAGGAACGATCAGTTTCGTTGGATTATTGGCTCCGCACTTAGCCCGCTTATTGTTTGGGCATAATCATAAATTGTTAATTCCGGCATCGGCTTTACTTGGGGCCACTTTAGTGACTGTTGCAGATGCGTTAGCTAGGGGCTTGAACCCTCCAACAGAGTTGCCAGCTGGCGTGCTTACGTCAGTGATTGGTGCACCTTATTTCATTTTTCTTCTTCATCGTTATCGAGGTTGGTAACCATGCTAAAAACGCAAAATCTTTCGGTTGCATACGGCAAAAAAACGATCATCCCAAACCTCACGGTTTCAATCCCTAAAGGGAAGATTACCGCGCTAATAGGCCCCAATGGATGTGGTAAGTCAACCTTGTTAAAAACTTTGGTAAGAATTAATAAACCAATGTCAGGGCAGGTGCTGTTTGAAGGTAAACCGCTATCAAGTTATGGCGATAAAGTGCTCGCGCGTTCTTTGTCACTTTTGCCACAAATTCTAGTTAGTCCAGAAGGTATTACCGTTAGAAAATTGGTGGAGTATGGCCGTTCACCTTATGTTTCACATTGGGGAAAGTTAGGTAAAGACGATCAAATCATTGTCGAACAAGCAATGCGTGATACAGGTGTACGTGAGTATGCTGACCAGCCGGTTGAATCTTTGTCCGGAGGTCAAAGGCAGAGAGCATGGATCGCAATGGTGATTGCACAAGATACGGACATCGTAATGCTTGATGAGCCTACTACATATTTAGATATGTCTCATCAAGTCGAGCTAATGAGTTTAATGCAAAAAATGAATGACAAAGGTAAAACGGTGGTTGTCGTGCTCCACGACCTGAATCAAGCGTGTCGTTACTGCGATCATTTAGTGGTCTTAAAGCAGGGCCGTGTTGTGGTTGAAGGGGCTCCTGATCATGTGATAACGGAGGCGTTGCTTGACGATGTTTTTGATTTGAATGCGAAAGTTTTCCGCGATCCGATTTCAAATACCCCAATGTGCGTGGCGCTCTAGCTGTTGTTCGACTTTTCATTGTTATAAGACTGGCATTCCCAAACCAGATGATTTGTTTGCGTTGTCTCTCGAAGCTCTGGGTTGGGAACTTGGTCATTGAAACCACATTTATTCCTTATCAAAACCATCAACAATAATGGCGCCCATTGATGCTGGCATGGTGATAACGATGACTCGTTTTAACGCGACCAAAGGAGAATCAATTACAGGAAGTTTATCAATGCACAGTAGTACTAAAGCGACGACCATCATGGTCAATATATAGGCAATCGTGATACGCAATACAAATTCTATGACTCTGCCGCTGATATTTCTTTGGTAAACACTCTCAAAAGCATAAATTGATAAGAACAGGCATGATAGGAGAGAAAGTAACGCTAGGTTGGTCGTAGGTAAACTTTCTCCTAACTGCCAGGCTTCCTCAGAAAACGAGATAGGCACAGCGAGAGCAAATGCGCCAACAAAAATTTGTCCGGCATCTTCAAGGTTAAAACTCTTTGACACGCAACCTCCTAAGTATTGGCATGTTTGTTGGTGAAACTACTATGATTAGTATACCGTAGGAATTGGGTCTTGCTCGTGTAACTCTTTAAAACAGATGAGTTTTCGTTATAAATGAGGAAAAGCATGTTTCAATCAGTCTACTGAGAAAAAGCCACGAATGAACGGTTACACTCATAGGTTATGCTTGGTAGGTATCTTAATAAGTCTCTGGTTATGACCTAAACGCCTTAACAAATAATCAAATTGAATAAATAACTGAGACGATAAATGCGAACTAACGCACTATAACTAAATGTCTTTACTCTAAGTTGACTATTCAAGAGAGTATTTTAGTGAAGGTAATTATTATCGATTGATGACCTGGCTTTTCACTTGAGAATATTTGGAAAACGTTAGTAACTTGTCGTACTTATCTCACCATCGATCACGCGATTGATTTCACAGGCTTTCGTAATTCTAGGTCGGTCATTGTACATACATTTAAACAACGACGTTCTTAGTGAATCACTTAAGCCTGTGATAGTGAAGCTCAGAGCAAGATTTTTGTTGCTTTGACTCTCTATTTAGCACTTTTATTTAGTAACTAGGGTTCATAATACTAGCCGTTCGTTCGAGTACATCTAACCCTTGCTGCTTTAACCAGTATGGGAGATCGATCAGAACCCAGTTCTCTGACAGCTTATCGTCTTCTCGATAATACACATCCACGACTTGCATATGAGCTCGCGTTTCGCCGCCCGTCATACCCAAAAAACCACCTATCGGTGTGTTGGATAGGTTAGGCCAACCAAAGAAACAGGCGAATTTTCCCTCGGCAAATCGACAAACGTGCCCATTAAATGTCTTATCTTTAAGGTTTTGTCGAAATGGCAGTTGATGCTGTTGTTGATAACGCGGAATTGTATAAGTTGCACCAATTCCGCAAGGTCCATACCAGAGCATATCTTTAGACCATGTTTTCTCTAAAACCTCAGGTGGGCAGCCCATAGAACCACTTTCATTCAGTGTTGAAAGGTCATCCACCATCTGGTTCACAAGCGCTAGTGTCTGAACGCCTTCTTCCGGTTTAGCATCTTCAAACAGTAAACCATCATGATTTCTTGGCCCCGGATAAACAAAGTGTCGTCCTGTAGATGGAGGTAGTGGGTAACAGCCGGCTTGATCCATTACACCCAATAAATCAATGAACAGACCTGTTTTTGTTATCTTGTCATTTTCTACGCAGCTAAATTCTGCATAGCGGATATTCATGATTTTCCCGGTTGGGCGAATCCCTAAATACTCGGCGTCAAAGAGTCCCATAAAATGGCCCATACTCATAACCCACACTTCATCGCTCTCAACTTCATTTTCGCCAGCAATGAAAATATCTTGGCGACGCTGCATGCGCGTTATTGATTTCATTAGTGGCGACCAAAATACCTCTGCCGCTGCCTGCGCACCCTCTTGCTCTCGGAATGGGTAGACGCCGCGAAAAACATAATCTTCAGAGGTATGTTCCTTAAGTACATTGACCACGTTTTCATGACTTGCTTGTTCAATAGCGTCAAAGTAGGCTCGAACAATACGTTTTGCATTTTGAAATTTAGACATATCCCTTTCTCGTCTCAAGTTTATGAAAGTATTAAGTTTGTGGAAGTTAATGGATTGTGGGAGTAAAAGTTCTGTGGAAGTGAGCGTTTGTGCGAATCATCAGCGACAGGGAGAGTATTACCTCTCCCAGTTGAAGCTGTTTTCACATTGAGCCGTTTTAACCCAGCCCAAGTAAAATCTGTTTGGAAATCGCTACCTCATCAATTAAGGTGTACTCGCGGCGAATACCCCAAGGTCCAAACTCGGCATGAGAGATCCCCATTATATACACTGGCTGCTGAGTTGGTTTACCAAGTAAACCGTAACCGCTGTGAGTACCTTGCAACGACCAACGAATAGCGGCTCTTGGCGACATCATCGGATCGTCATTGCCCATCACGTGCTCAATCTTGAACTCAGCGTCGGGTAGGCTCGAGCGCAAGCTCAACCAGAAATGGTCTATTTCGCCATGCGATAGTGCGGTTCGATTGCTAGCGTATTCACCGATACAAGCTCGGTCGTAAACCGTTGGAATCACCGAAAACTCGGCGTGCATGATGCGTGTCAACGTATCTCGATACGCCTCACCCCATTCACTTTTATTGCCGGCACCTTGGTATGGTCCTTGAACATCTATCTCAGGTGTAAAGGGCTGAACACAGCGCTCCAGTCCACCCTCCAATTCAATGAGTTCGCTTGCGTACTCCATTGGCGTTTTCCCAAGTTGAAGCGCTATAGCACCTTGGTCTCTCACCAACCATTCATCATTAATCTGATCGTTAATAGCGTGACAATCCGCTAAAATTCTGTACTTAATTAATTTTCCCGTAGGTGCACCATAAGCTCCCGCATGGCTATGTGTTGCGGTACACAACAAACGGTGTGATGAAAGCAAGCCTTGCTCGGGAGTACCTGTCCAAATGACATCTTCTCCAAAGAGTTGGCGATCGGGTAATTCAGCTAAAGTCGACATTGTCGCAGCAATGACGCCCTCATTGCCTTGTACTACTGAAGCTGGTGAACGAACGATAATATCGGGTGCATAATAGTGTTTTAGTGTATGCACACCACGATCTTCCCAAATCTCTTTCGTTACACCAATAATGTAATCTGGAAAATCTTTCCATTTAGGATTAAAGCCTTTCATTTCAATATTCTTCCACCGTTATTATTAACCTTTAACTGCGCCTTGAGTTAGGCCCGATACAATCTGTTTTTGGAACACGATAACCAACAAGAAGAGAGGTGCTGTAATTGACACTGCAGCGGCAACCGCCTCTACTTGGTCTGTCATTGTGGTTTCTCGATTAAAATATTGGCTAATTGCTGGCACCATAGTTTGTGACTGGGCGTCCAATAGTAGCGAGGTTACAAGGAAATCGTTGTACCCCAATAGGAACGAGAATAGCCCTGCAGTGATGATTCCAGGCCAGGCGACTGGAAGTACAGCACGTCGGAAGGCTTCAAAGCGAGTGCAACCATCGACCATTGCTGCCTCGTCGAGATCTTGCGGGATATTTTGGAAAAATGAGCGTAACATCCAAATTGTGAATGGTTGGTTGATGGCGACAAGCACAATGATAATCGCCATTGGTTTACCATAAAGTGTTGGCGCAGCGTCACTAAACAGTCCGAAGAACCATCCTGTCCAAGCACTCTCCCATAGCGGTGCTAAGATCTCGCTTGAATTGATAAATGCTGGTAAGTAGCCCGCAACGAGTACTGAGTGAGGCAGCGCGCGTAAGATCAAGGCGATTATCAAAAGCCAGAAAGCCAAGTTTGAATTGGTACGGGACAACGCATAGCCTGCTAGTGTACCTATCGATAGCGATATACAAACGACACCCGCTGTAACAATCATTGAGTTCGTAAATTGATTGTAAAAGCCATTCTCTAGCCATACTGCTTGATAGTGTTGCCAAGTAAAACCAATGATCGGTTCTACTAGACCACCAATGAAAGGGATCGATCCGAGCGTAAATGTCGCCATAAAGTTCATAGCAGGAATCACAACAAATGCTCCGATTACAATCGCTAGAACGTACACAGCTGAAGCAAGTGAATAGCTTATCCACTGTGGACGTGGTGTGTCACTTCTGGTCGATAAATAGTCCACTAACTTGGTACCATACTTGGCTGGCGCTTTGAACACAAGGTAGGCAAAGCTTGCCCAAAGCATCACTTGAAATGTCGATATTCCACCGACACTCTGCAAGGTTTCGAAACCCATCAATACTTGTAATGGATTATTGGCAAATGAATCCATTGGTAGTTTGAACGACATTACCGCTATCCACACCAATGGGAAGGAAGCAATTAAAACCCAGGCTGCTAAAAGTGTATTCGTGGTCAATTTCAAGCTAAGAGGCTGACGAAACGCTCGTGGTACTTCTGAAATAATCATGAATTAAATCCTTTAATTTCTAGACTAACTACGTTTGTGATCGCGCCAAGTACGTTGTAGTACTGGAATCAGCAGCAATACAATGCCCACTAGAGTCAGCATGGAAGAAGCTGAAGCACGCGAGATCGAACGGTTACCCGTGTTGTCCGGTGTGAGTAGGTCAAACGTCAGCCACTGCAATGAAATCACATGAGCTTCACTGCTAAACCCGATCACTTCTTCAAACACTCGGTATGCATCCATTAAATGCACCATCGAAACGAAAATAATGAGCGGCATTAAGTGGGGAATAATGACCGAGCGTGTGCGTTCCCAGCGTGAAGCACCGTCAACAATCGCAGCATCTAATGTGTCTTGATTGACTGATTGCAACCCGGCATAGAAAATGATGAAAGCAAAAGGAGCCACATGCCATACACGATAAAACATCATGAGTATTTCAATGGTCCACGATTGTGCAAACATCGCAAACTCATAACCCAGCAAATGATTAATCCCTGCACTCAAAATACCATCGCTGACAAACAACCAACGGATTGATAGCGCACCAATTACAGGCGTTATGATAAACGGCAGTAACGAGATAAAGATAATTGGGCCACGTAAAGATTTAACGGTGTTGTGAACCGCAATCGCCAATGCCAATCCTAAACCAAGTACCAACGGCAGGGTGATGAGGGTAAAAGTTAGGGTAAAGCGTAGTGCTTTGTAGAAGTCGATGGAAAATATACTTGATATGCTTTCACCTTCTCCGGTTAATGCAGCCACAACACGTTCTGGCTGTAGCATCTCTCGATAGCTATCGAGACCAACAAATTCGGTAACTTGAATTGGTTTACCTTCACTATCAAATGTTGGTCGGCTTGTGATTTCGGTGGTACAGATTTGCTCCATAAAGCCTGGGGAGCACTTTTCAATTTTCACTTCTTCAAAAACAGGCTTGGTCACATGTAGACTTTGCCAAAAAACACTCACCAGTGGTGCGGCAATAAAAAACACCATCATAAAAATTGAAGGGGCAATAAATGCCAGAAAGGTACTGCGTCGCATTACTTTCTCCTGAAATGTACGTCGTCCTGACATCACCTGCGTATACTAGCTCCGGTGCGGCTAGTTAAGCGCAAACGGAAGTTCATTCTAGAACCGAACAGGGGATGGAATCGCTACCTCTAAAAAACGACGAGGTAGCGTTTGAGTCTTACAGTAGTCCTGATTCCTTAGCGGTCGTCAGGTATTTAGATTCAATTTCTTGCAAGGTTTGTTCAAGGGATGTGTCACCAACTAGGTAGTTAGATACTGTTGTACCTAAGGCTGCTTGCATCATTCCCATAGGTACTGACGCAGGATAAGCAGGTGTGCCACTTTGGGCATTAGCAATTGAACCCGTTGAATACTTACTTGGTTTGTAACCTTTAACAAGCCATGTCGCCACTGTGCTATTGGTGTTCGCCATCTCAGGTGTTAGCGTCGATATGGCAGTGCGAAATGCGGCTTCAGCTTCTTCATCACTAATGTTGGCGGCGATAGTCATGCCATCCCACCATAAGGTAGCAGCGGGTTTACCTCCAGGGACAGCAGATGGTGCGGCGGCAAATGCAATTTTACCCGCGACTAAAGATTCGGCTTCATCATCGACGGCACTTGCGCGTGATGCCCAGAGGTTGGCTATGGCAGCTTTGTCTTGTTGTAACTTCTTTTGAACCTGCGTGGAGTCGGCAATGAGATATTCCGGATCCATATATTCTGTCAACGCTTTCATAGTAGTCAGGGTTTGCTTACCAGCTTCACTATTCACCATTGGTTGGTTTGATTCATCAAAAAACTGACCACCATAACTCATGTATAAATTGGTAAACTCCATCCCTAAGTTCCAACCTGTTTTATAGGTGCCTGTTAAAGGGTATTCCATAATCCCAGCGTCACGAATCTTTTTCGCTGCTGATAGAACTTCATCGTAAGTGGTCGGAGTCGGAATTTTCAGCTGATCCAAAATGTCTTGGCGATAGATGAGGTGCTGACTATTAATCATCATCGCAATCGCCATGATTTTTCCATCGACTTTAATTAATTGATTTGGTGATAAATGCTGTCCGTATTTGGCTACCAAATCGTCTAATGGACGAATCGTTTTTTCATTGAGTAGGGGTTGAATCGTTTCGTTTGATACCCCTGCAATATGATAAAGTGAAGGTTGAGTTGCGAATGCTGCAGGTTGTTTAATCTTAAATTCATTATCTAATTCAGCAGATACATTGCCGCATTTTTGCATCTCATTCGTGATCACTTTCCACGCTTGAAAGCTCGCAGAGAGTGACTTAACTTCTGTCTCGTTAGTAAAACCACAGTCAGCGTACGCGGAAGTCGCTAGCAAAGATGAACTAATGGCAACCGCGGCTAAAACTCTTTTAAACATTATAAAATCCTTTATTTTTCTGTTCGTCCCGCCAATCTAGATAAGTAAAAGCTCAATATATCCAGTTGAAGGCGTCCATCATCAAGCTGATACTTATCTGGATTAGAACTAGATTCTTTGACCGGTTTGTTTGTCGAATAGATGACAATGCGAGACATCGAGCTCAAAACTAATCGGCTGGTCGATATCAATTCTGAAATGCTTATCGGCTTTCGCCGCAAACAGTGCACTTCCCGTTTTAACCGTCACCATTGTGGCATCACCCAACAGTTCCATACTATAAACCGGTGCGCTGACCGCAATCTGAGGCTCAAACTCTTGGCGTTTTCGAGCCGCTGACCCAAGTTCGCTGTAGCTGTTGTAAAGCGGTACAGAATTGAGTGCTTGATGTTCTGTAACTTGCGCATCCTCTGCTCGATAACCCAAGATAACGTCACCCGTCACCTCTGTGCTTAAGCCACTGATACGGATATTCTCTGCTTCAAAGACACCGTCTTTAATGGTGCCCTCGACCAAGTTCATAGCAGGTGAGCCTATAAAACTTGCCACGAATACGTTGGCGGGGTTGTTATAAATTTCGGTTGGAGTACCTACTTGTTGAATCTCTCCACCATTCATTACAACTACTCGGTCAGCAAGTGTCATTGCTTCGATCTGATCGTGGGTAACGTAAATGGTGGTGACTTTTAGCTCATGCTGAAGATGCTTCAATTGAGCGCGTGTTGATACTCTAAGCTTGGCATCTAGGTTGGATAAAGGTTCGTCCATCAGGAATACGGTAGGTTCACGTACAACAGCTCGTGCGAGGGCTACACGTTGTCGTTGCCCACCCGATAGTTCTCTAGGATAACGATCAAGAAGATCCCCTAACTCCACCATTTCTGCTGCACGCTTAACTCTTTCATCGTGAGTCGCAGCATCAACTTTTCGAACTTTAAGTGGAAAACGAATATTTTCGTAGATGGTGAGGTTGGGGTACAGACCATAGCTTTGGAATACCATTGCGACGTCTCTGTCCTTGGGATCAAGTTCATTAACCACGCGATCTCCAATGTGAATTTCCCCACTTGAAGGGTCTTCCAAGCCCGCAATCATGCGCATCGTTGTTGTCTTACCGCATCCTGACGGCCCAAGAAAAACCACGAACTCTTGGTCTTTAATGTCTAGATTGACGTCGTTTACACCGTAGACTTTTCCCCACTTCTTAGTAAGGGATTTCAGTTGTATTCTAGCCACACTTCCTCCGAAGTAACATATTTGCAACAAGTTTATTAAAACTTTTCACATTATGAATACGAATGCAAATTTAAAAATAGGTACGTTGTGAATAATGAGACTTTGAGCAAAAAATAGCCATTGAATTACAGTCTTGAAAAAAGCAAATTTTTAGAGATTAAGTCTATTACATGGTTATATTCTGGGGTTTAAAGCTATTTTTGTTAATTTTATTGATACTTAGTTAAAGAAATGGCCGATAAATAATAACAGTAATCAGTGAAACAAGTTGTTTACAAATTGCAGTTCAGTGAGTAAAGATTACTTAGCTTATCGGTGGATAGGTATCCATCAATTCTTCATTAAACTTTTCTACTCAATAGACGAACATCCATTCGGAGAAATCTATGTCTACTTCACCATCAATAAAAAGTGCCAAAAAGCTCATCAAGCAGCTTTGGAAACATCTCGCTCATCCGGAATCACAATATCTTCTGCCAAACAAAGCAGCCTTCTCTAACGACGTTGACTTTTACGGCCCACAGCCGATTGGACAACTCTCCGGAGTTGAAGCAGTTTTTCAAAGCGTTTATCAGCCATTAGCGAGAACATTTCCACAAATACAGCGCAAAGATTATCTGTTTTTAGGTGGTGAGTTTGAAGGTGGGACTTGGGTGGTTTCAGCAGGGGAGTTTGTTGGAACAATGCAAGCGCCTTATGTTGGTATCCCACCGGCTAAACAACCCGTACGGTTTCGCTTTGGCGAGTTTTATAAGGTCGTTGATCAGCAGATTGTAGAAATACTCTGCCTGTTTGACATTCTCGGACTATCCGCACAAGCCGGTTTCCCGTTGTTACCACCCTTTGAAGGCAGAAGTGAGGTGGCACCCGGGCCTGCTTTAGATAATGGTTTGTGTTATGAAGACCAAGATCCTGATGAATCAAGGAAAACGCTTGAGCTTGTCGAAGATATGCTAGGCGGCTGTAATCGACTAAAGGGTAGCCAACTTGCCAGCATGGGAATGGCTGATTTTTGGCATGAAGACATGGTATGGCATGGACCGTGGGGAGTCGGGTCTTGTTACGGATTTGAAGAGTTTCAAAAGTATGCTCAAGGGCCATCGGTCGCAAGCTTCCCAGGTCGTACCGGCGGTTATCACAGAGCTCGTATCGCTGATGGTTTAACGGCAGCCTTTACTGGTTGGCCAAGTTTGAAAGGTCACTTCACAGGCAAACCGTTTAGAGGCTTTCAACCTACTGGTGGTGCAATAGGTATGAACATCATGGACTTCTACGTTCGAAGAGATGACAAACTTCATGAAAACTGGGTGCTTATTGACCTCATTGAGTTTGGCCAACAGTGTGGAGTTAATTTACTCGATAAACTTCCCAAATCGACGAATGAATTAGTGGAAGAAATTTAAAAGAGACTGACTACGAATCCAATTAAGATAAGTTCCAATTGATTCAATATATTGCAAATCACATCCAGCATTAATAACGATAGTTTATGAAATGGGCGCCAAAAACCCCGGTATAATAATTGGTTATTAATGTCACGTAACTGTAAGAGTTTATAACGGAGTAACGAATGACAACGTATTCATCGAATAAGGCTTTAATTCACACCCTTAACGAAGCACTTTATGATCATGAGCCAGAACATTTTATTCGTTTGTTAAACGAAACTTTAGCGCCTGATGCCATTGTGCAGATGTGTTTCCCTTTTGAAACGTTACAGGGACCAAACGAATACTACCATCAAGTTTTCGCTCCACTTATTTCTGCGATTCCTGATCTTGAAAAGCGGACTTACATTTTGATGGCTAATGAAGCCAACGGCGACGAGTGGGTTGGTGCCGGTGGCTATTACACCGGAACATTTGAACAGCCTTGGCTTGATATTCCCCCTACCGGTAAACAAGTATCGATGCGATTTCATGAATTTTATCGCATTGAAGGCGGACAGGTAGTGGAAATTCAAGCACTATGGGACATTCCTGAGCTTATGATTCAATCTCAATCATGGCCACTCTCTCCGAGCCTCGGCCGAGAGTGGCATGTCCCGTCACCAGCAACTCATGATGGCGTGATGCTAGGTGAACCAAATGAAGGATTGACACAAGAAACCTTTCACGTCGTCAACAATATGCTTCATGGCTTACTCAAACATGCTGAAGGTGGTGCCAAAGCAATGGGACTTGAATCCTACTGGCACCCACGTTGTAGCTGGTATGGACCATCCACCATTGGCACGGCGCGTGGGATTCAAGGTTTTAGAAAACACCATCAGATCCCATTTTTAAATGCGATGCCAGACAGAACCACCATCTGGGGAAATGGCGTATTATTTGCGGAAAATAACTACGTAGCCTTCACTGCATGGCCAGGTATGAGTATGACGCTTTCTGGTGATGGCTGGCTTGGTATTGCGCCAAGTGACAAAGAGATCACGATGCGTAGTTTGGACTTCTGGCGTTGTGAAGGCCCGTTAATTCGAGAAAACTGGGTACTGGTTGATATTCTCGATGTTTACAATCAATTGGGTGTTGACGTATTCGCTCGTATGCGTGAACTCAATCAATCTCGCTTCGGTTATTTGTCCCAATAACCGTTATCTAAGTTGGGTAATCAGCCTCGAGTACGGTTCACTTTCTACCGACTACTAGTCGATGTCTCGTAGAGTCATCAATCTGGTTACCCGGCTCAGCTATTAGCTGAGATATTTTGATAGCCAGCGTAGCGACCCCCAAATTTTATCCTATACGGGATGATCATTTAGGGAGGGTGAGCCTTACATCCTCTCTCTGCTTTCATAATAATTAAATCAGTCCCGCTAACTGTTTTTATAGTACGACCTAATTCAGAAAACGGATATAGAAATTAAAGTTCGTTATTATTTAAGAGCAAAGTATCTAGCGCCTTATTTATCTCTCAGTACATTACTAATTATTTGTCATGATTAGTAAAATATGTTCAGTAGTAATCAAGTTTTTATTTTTGGGTTTCAACGTAGTTACAGAACTACTTTTTTGATGATCTGTATTTTAACGTCATCAATAGCATTAAAAAGTCATTTAAACGATGTCGCAAATTAGATGGATTTGTCGTGATTACGCAAGCCAAGAGTTTCGATTTGGTTACCATAATGTTGCTTTATTTGGATTTTAGTTGTGGCTCTTAGTTTAATAATTCTTAAAGAACCTAACGCCAAAATAATAATGGTAGCAACCAATTTAAAGGATAATACATGGTCAACGCTACTCGAAACATCGAAACGTAATATAGGGAACGATGATCTCGATTGAAGAAGTAGGAAGCAAAGTACAGGCACTATGCCGTGACTTCCCTGCATACCAAGAGTTCTAAAACGGTCATTGATTTTAGCTGAAATGAAGGAACAGACAAATGCAGCATTATTCTGGTTTTGGGCTAATTAAACACGCATTTTCACATCATGAAAATTGGCAAAGTGTTTGGCGCAATCCTACTCCAAAAAAGAAATATGATGTAATTATTATCGGTGGCGGTGGTCATGGTTTGGCTACTGCATATTATCTAGCAAAAGAACACGGTATTACCAACGTCGCTGTTATAGAAAAAGGTTATTTAGGCGGGGGAAATACAGCACGTAACACCACAATCGTACGCTCTAACTACCTATGGGACGAAGCAGCATTCTTGTATGAACATTCATTGAAGCTGTGGGATGGCTTATCACAAGACCTAAATTACAACGTAATGTTTTCTCGTCGCGGTTGTCTGAACCTTGGACATACCCTACAGGATATGCGTGATATTGAACGTCGTGTTGCAGCCAACCGTCTAAACGGTATTCAAGGTGAAGTACTTGATACACAACAAGTAAAAGAGCTTGTGCCCCATTTGGATTGTTCTACTAACACTCGATATCCGATCCTTGGCGCGTCATGGCAAGAAAATGCAGGTGTAGCTCGTCACGATGCGGTTGCTTGGGGTTACGCTCGTGGTGCCGATAGCATGGGCGTTGACCTCATTCAGCAAACAGAAGTTGTCGATATGATAATCGAAGATGGAGCAGTCGTAGGTGTTAAGACTAATCGTTACGGTAATATCATGGCTGACACAGTAGGCTGCGTGGTCGCGGGTAACTCTGGTGTATTGGCGAAGATGGCTGGATTCGATTTGCCATTAGAGTCTCACCCATTGCAGGCACTAGTATCGGAACCGATCAAACCGATCTTAGATACGGTAGTTATGTCGAATCACGTTCATGGTTATATCAGTCAGTCAGATAAAGGTGACTTGGTAATCGGTGCGGGTATTGATGGCTACAATGGCTACGGGCAACGTGGCTCTTACTCTACTATCGAGCACACAGTACAAGCCATCATCGAAATGTTCCCAATATTTTCTCGCGTCAGAATGAACAGGCAGTGGGGAGGCATAGTGGATACGACTGCCGATGCATGTCCAATCATCTCTAAAACGCCAGTGAAAAACTTATTCTTTAACTGTGGTTGGGGAACTGGTGGCTTCAAAGCAACACCTGGTTCAGGCAACGTTTTCGCTGCAAGTTTGGCTAAAGGTGAAATGCATGACTTAGCAAAACCATTTTCTATGTTCCGCTTTAATTCTGGAGCTTTGATTGATGAACACGGTGCTGCGGGCGTAGCGCATTAACAGGGAGAAAATTTATGTTTTTGATTTATTGCCCTCACTGTCGTGAGTTTCGAGAAGAAGAAGAATTTCAACCAAAAGGCCAGGCGCATATATCTCGTCCGGTAGACCCGGATAACTGTACTGATGAAGAGTGGGGAGAATACTTATTCTTTCGTAAAAACCCTCGTGGTCTTCATCATGAGCTTTGGGTGCACTCAGCGGGCTGTCGTAAGTTTTTTAACATAACACGTGATACTCAAACGTACGAAATCAAGGAAGTGTACAAGATTGGAGAGCAACCTTCATTGGTTGCAGGTTAAGGAGTCCTAAGGTGAAACAAATAAATCGAATTTCATCGCGAAGCCGAGTTGATCAATCAAAGTCAATCAGTTTTGAATTCAATGGCAAGTCATACAAGGGTTATGCCGGTGACACCTTGGCTTCTGCGTTGCTGGCAAATGGAGTAGACGTTATTGGTCGTAGCTTTAAGTATAGCCGTCCTCGCGGCATTATTGCCGCAGGTGCAGAGGAGCCTAACGCGATATTCCAACTCGGAGCAACTGAGGCGACTCAGGTACCAAATATCCGAGCTACACAGCAAGATTTATACGACGGTTTGGTGTGTCAATCGACAAACGGTTGGCCAAACGTAGAGAAAGACGTAATGGGGCTGGTTGGTAAGGTCGGAAGTGGTGTGATGCCTCCAGGTTTCTATTACAAGACCTTCATGCAGCCAAAATCGATGTGGGAAACCTATGAAAAGTTCATCCGTCGCGCGGCTGGGTTAGGGCGTTCACCATTGGACAGCGATCCTGATCGCTACGAAAATATTAATCAGCACTGCGATGTGCTTGTAGTAGGTGCAGGTCCCGCTGGTTTAATGGCTGCGCTAACCGCGGCACGTGGTGGGGCTCGTGTGATTCTTGCGGATGAGCAAAGTGAGATGGGCGGCGACATACTTAGCTCCAAAGCTCAGGTTGATGGTCGTGAAGGGGTAGAGTGGGTCGCTGAGGTAGTTAAAGAACTTGAAAGTTTCCCTAACGTAATGTTATTGCCACGTTCAACCGTCAATGGCTACCACGACCACAACTTCTTGACCATACACGAACGCTGTACGGATCATCTTATGGATATTGCGCCTAGTAATACTGCACGTCAACGTTTACATCGAGTGCGAGCTAAGTGGGTTGTGCTTGCTACGGGAGCTCACGAGCGTCCGTTAGTATTTGGTAATAATGATCTGCCAGGCTGTATGCTTTGCAGCGCAGTATCCACTTATATTAATCGTTACTCGGTGGTTCCAGGTGAAAACCTAGTTGTAATGACAGCCAATGACAGTGGGTATCAAACGGCACTCGATTGGCACGCTTCAGGTCGAAAAGTCAGCGCAGTTGTTGACACTCGTGCTAATGCAGATAGTGCTTTGATTCAACAAGTTGCCGATAGAGGAATCCGTATCATCAAAGGCTCAGCAGTCGTTGAAGCTATGGGCAATAAGCGTGTCACCGGAGTCCGAATTCACAAGCTTGATGCAAGCGGTAATGCAGTAGATAAATCGGGCGAAACTCTGCAAGTGGATACGATTGCCACTTCTGGAGGATTCAGTCCGGCTGTCCACTTATCTTGTCATACGGGAAGTCGCCCTGTATGGGATGAAAGCGTGATTGGCTTTGTTCCGGGCGACACAAAGCAGAAACAATTAGTAACAGGCGCCATTAATGGCACGTTCACGACTCAAGGCGCACTAAAGGAAGGTATTGAGGCTGGAAACAAGGCGATTCAAGAATTAGGTTTGAGTGCTGTCGATGTGCATTTGCCAAAAACGGATGAAGTGCAGTTTGCTAAACCTATGGCCATTTTCCACATCCCTCATCCTAAAAAAACTTCACGCGCACCAAAACAGTTTGTTGATTTTCAAAATGATGTTACGGCCGCGGGTATTGAACTTGCGTGTCGAGAAGGTTTTGAGTCTATAGAACATGTTAAACGTTATACGGCTTTAGGCTTTGGTACTGACCAAGGTAAGCTAGGTAACATCAATGGAATGGCCATCGCAGCGAAAGCGCTTAACAAGTCAATTCCTGAAACGGGAACGACAATTTTCCGTCCTAACTACACGCCTGTTACTTTTGGTGCGATCGCAGGGCGCAATTGCAAAGAATTATTCGACCCTAAACGATATACAGCTATGCACCAGTGGCATCTTGAAAATGGTGCAAAATTTGAAGATGTTGGCCAGTGGAAGCGTCCGTGGTACTTCCCAAGAGGCTCAGAAACGATGCAAGAGACTCTAAACCGTGAGTGTCTGGCTGTTCGTAATTCGGTCGGTATTCTTGATGCTTCGACGCTTGGAAAGATAGATATTCAGGGTAAAGATGCTCGAGAATTTTTAGGGCGGATCTACAGTAATGCGTGGGCAAAATTACCAGTCGGGAAATGTCGCTACGGTTTGATGTGTGGCGAAGATGGTATGGTGTTTGATGATGGCGTCACGTCTTGTCTTGGTGAAAACCACTTCCTAATGACGACGACGACCGGTGGTGCGGCTCACGTACTTGAGTGGTTAGAACTATACCATCAAACAGAATGGCCAGAACTGGAAGTGTATTTTACCTCCGTGACCGACCACTGGGCAACCGCAACAATCTCAGGGCCGAACAGTCGTAATCTGCTTCAAGAGCTAACGGACTGTGACTTAAGCAAAGAAAATTTTGCGTTCATGGACTGGAAACAAGCGACAGTAGCCGGTGTACCAGCACGTATTTTCCGTATCTCATTTACTGGCGAGCTTTCATTCGAAATTAACGTACAGGCGAACTATGGGCTATACGTTTGGAAAAAGTTGATTGAACACGGCGCGAAATATGACATCACACCTTACGGTACCGAAACGATGCATATATTACGAGCAGAGAAAGGCTTTATCATTGCAGGTCAAGATACCGATGGAAGCGTTCATCCTTATGATTTAGGTATGGGATGGTGTGTGGCAAACAAAAAACCATTTAGCTTTATCGGCAAACGCGGTATGGCACGTGAAGATTGTGTCAAATCAAATCGTAAACAGTTGGTCGGCTTAAAAACGATTGACCCTAATGTTGTCATTCCTGAAGGCTCACAAGGTGTACTTGATCCAAATGCGCCGATTCCGGTGCCTATGGTTGGACATGTTACTTCTAGTTACTGGAGCGAAAACCTAAGTAGGAGTATCGCAATGGGCTTTGTGAAAGGCGGACTTGATCGCATGGGAGAAAAGATCTATTACCCACAAGCGGATGGTCGCGTAATAGAAGCTGAAATTTGTAGTACTGTGTTTTTGGATCCAAAAGGAGAGCGCCAGAATGCATGATAAGACACTGATAAGAGAAGAAAAAAAAGAGGTTTTGGTCGACTTGATGAACCAGGTTCCGAGTGGTGAAATCTTTGGTGAGTCTCCTTTGCATCATGTGGAGCTTGAAAAATTAGCGAGTATGCCAGCAGATCGAGAAGGGGTGATTCTAAAAGAGATAAAGCTCGTTGGGCACCTAACGTTACGATGTAACCCTGAAGATAAACAGATAGTGGAAGCAGTCTCTTCAATACTTGGTTTTCCACTGCCGTTTGAACCATTAACTTCAACGGAAAAGGGGGAGTATGCGGCACGCTGGATATCCCCAGATGAATGGTTAATTACTGTACCAGGGTTGGCGGCATTCGACGTTGAGTCTGCTTTTCGGGAACAAGTCAAAGGTCATTACTCATTGGTAAATGGCAGTGGCGGGTCAACAATTCTAGAGCTATCTGGTTTACATGCTGTCGATGTTCTTAAGAAATCTACCCCTATTGATCTTCATTTAGATGAGTTCCCTGTAGGTAAAGTTGTATCAACAGTATTTGCAAAAAGTGGCGCTATCATTCGTCGAATTGACGTAAATAAGTTTGAGTTGGTTGTTCGACGTAGTTTTGCTGACTACATATGGTTGTGGATTCAAGATGCAAGCCTAGAGTTTGGCTTGCGCATTGCGAAATAAAGTCAACTCATAAAGCCGGTATAGGATATACCGGCTCTCATATCAGTAGAGGAAACTATGGATAATTCAATTCAAACTTGGATTCTTACTGCTCATTGTCCGAGTAAAAGTGGCACTGTCGACGTCGTAACGCGTTATTTAGCGAATGCAGGACATTATATTAACGAAATTCAATCGTTTGACGATAGAGCGACAGGGCAGTTCTTTATTCGTATTGAGTTTACACCAGCACTGCCTGATTTTGATCCACTGCAGTTTGACTCCGAGTTTGGCGTAAGAGCGAGAGATTTCTCAATGGAGTGGAATCTTACGGCTTCAGGTCATCGTATGCGCATGGCTATTTTGGTCTCGAAGTATGATCACTGCTTGAACGATTTACTTTACCGCTATCGTACTGGTCAATTGAATGTTGAAGTGCCAGTGATCATTTCAAATCACCCGGATCTAGAAGAGCTGGCAAAGTGGCATGGTATACCTTACCACCATTTACCTATCACTCCAGAAACGAAACCAGAGCAGGAAGCTGAAATTGTTCGCTTGCTCGATCACTACAATATCGAACTCGTTGTGTTAGCTCGCTATATGCAGATTCTTTCTCCCTGGCTCTGCGAACGTTTAAGTGGCCGTGCGATTAATATTCACCACTCATTGTTGCCTGGTTTTAAAGGCGCTCGCCCGTATCACCAAGCTTGGGAAAAAGGGGTCAAGATGGTTGGAGCAACCGCTCACTATGTCAATAATGACTTGGACGAAGGGCCAATCATCTCTCAAGGTATTCAAGAAGTGGGGCACACACATTACCCTGAGGATTTAATTGCCAAAGGTCAGGACATCGAACGTATTACTTTGTTTAATGCTGTCAAGTATCACATTGAAAAACGGGTATTTTTATCCGGGTCTCGTACTATTGTTTTAAGCCATTAGCGGAGAGAGGTGATAGATGTCCATCAGTGTTTTTGATCTATTCAAAGTTGGTGTAGGGCCTTCCAGTTCGCAAGAGGTCAGTTTATATAATCATAATCTAAGTATGATGTTGGCCTAATCTTGGCGATTAATGTTAACTGGGTCAATCAAGACGATTTGTTTAAATTTTGTCGTAGTTGTGTTGGAGTATACCCAAAATGACCCTTGAAGCAGCTACTAAAGTGGCTGCTACTCACAAATCCACAGCTGAGTCCAACTTGAATAATAGAATCTCTATTTTTCTCTAATTCCATGTGTGCAAATAGCAAGCGTAATTTAAGATAGTATCGTGAAGGTGAAGTATCTAAATATGTTTGGAAAAGCCGCTCTAGCTGTCTTCTAGACATATTTAGGTACTGAGCGATATCTTCTGGAGTTAGAGGCTCTTCAATATTTGACTGCATTAATGAAATAGCTTCTCGTAAAGGTATTGGGTGGTTCTCTTCATGAATATGCGCACTATTATTTTGTACACTATGAATAATTTCTTGCCTTCCCTCTGATGCTTGGTCACAACTTAAAATCTCTCTGATTGCTCGGACTAAGTTGTTATCAAACTTGATCTTTATTATTTCAAGCATCATCTCCATCGCGCTATTCGGCCCAGCGCAACTAGCATTAGACTTATTAACTTCATATGTATGCATGGAAAGCTTTATCTCTGGAAATTGCTCCTTCATCAGCTTATGACTATTGGGGTGTACAGCTGAAGTCGTTTCAAGATCTATAGCTCCAGCATGTGCCAATGCTATACTTCCATTCCAAATACTCCCCAAGTTAATGTTTTGATTTTTAGCTGATGTTAGGCAATCTGTCAGTTGTTGAGAAAATTGCGTATCACAACGGAATCCACCACAAACGAAGAACCAGTCTAATTCACGTCTATTTCGCAGGGTTAGCGACGATACAGTCGCATCTGTGGCAATATCAATATTTATATCACTGAGTACTTTACGTGAGTCGATTCCAAAAGTTTGAATTTGAAATATCTCTGTATCATGCACAAGATTGGCTGTGATGAGAGTATCCACTGCAGCAGTAAATGCCATTAAGGAGAAATGAGGTTGTAGGATAAATCCAATTTTTAGAGGCAATAGGGTTGATTTTCCTTGTTTGTCAGAATAAAAGGTCGGTTGCATTTTAATGATCGCTTTTTATCTTGAAGGTTGAAAAGTATAAATGAAAAATTATCATTAATAGTCTGATATTCAAACACATATCTTTATCTATTTGGCAAGTTGATGAACTTCTATTAACAAGCTATCTAGACTTATTGTTGGTGCTGAACACAGAAAAATCGGAATTTCGTGACTAGATGAATTTTTGACTGATAATTATGTAATACCTAAAAATGTTGTTGAACAAGAATGCTTGGCATTCGCAGAACAACAACATTTATGGTTATTATCTATTTTATGGTAAATCTAATTATTGTTAAATCTGAAAAAGTTAGAAAACTGAGCGTACTTAAATTAAAGTTTTCGAAATACGCAGGAGGCTGGTTTATCTAAAGGACTTTATGAACAGAAGAAGTAAAACAGTTAATTTAACATAATGTATCTAATACGCACCAAAAATGTAGGCGCAAAGTTGTAATGTCACTATTTACCAAAGTTAAAATGTCTCTTTAGCTCGTAGTCACTAAGCTTTGCTTACAACCAGCTAAGGATGCGTTTAAGATGCTAGTGACTATGAATGATTCTGATATCAATCGTTTTAAAGTAATCCAAGATGTTTGCGATCGTAGGATCCGACGAGTCGACGCGGCAGACATTCTTGGTTTGAGTGTTCGCCAAGTTCAAAGGCTTATGAATCGCCTGAGAGAATTCGGTGCTGTAGGATTGACTCACCAAGCTCGAGGTAAGCCAAGTAATAACCGCTATCCCAGTGACTACCGAGACACAGTTTTAAAACTGATTCGTGATCACTATTCTGATTTTTCTCCAACGCTTGCTAGAGAAAAACTGTTTGAGTTACATAGCCTTCCAGTATCTAACGAGACCTTACGAAGTTGGATGATTGCAGATGGTTTATGGACGCCTCATTCGCAACGCAAGCCTAAAGTTTACCAACCTCGCTACCGACGTGATTGTTTAGGCGAGCTCGTTCAAATTGATGGCTCTCACCATGATTGGTTTGAAGGACGCGCTGACAAATGTTGTTTACTGGTCTTCATCGATGATGCGACTGGCCGCCTGATGAACTTAAGGTTCAGCGAAACCGAATCGGCCTTTGATTACATGCTAACAACGAGAGAATATCTTAATGAACACGGCAAACCCGTAGCGTTCTACAGTGATAAGCATTCGATTTTTCGGGTGAATCAGGAAAAGCAAAAACAAGTCGGTCAAACTCAGTATGCCCGAGTATTAAAAGAGTTAGGTATTGAACTGATATGTGCGAACAGCTCTCAAGCTAAAGGTCGTGTTGAGCGAGTAAACTTGACGCTACAAGACCGACTCGTCAAAGAGATGCGCTTACAAGGAATCAACACTATCGAAGAAGCGAATGCTTGGCTTCCCTACTTCATTGCTGATTTCAATCGACGCTTTGCTAAGCCGGCAATGTATCCGAAAAACATGCATCGAAAAGTGCGCGAAACCCCGCAGGAACTCGATGATATTTTCAGTTGGCAGGAAATACGTAAGCTCTCTAAATCTCTGACATTTCAATATGACAAAGTGGTTTATCTCATTGAACCAAATGAAGAAAATACTCGCTTAGTTCACGAGCATGTCAAAGTCTTAGACTATCCCAACGGAGACATTGCGATTGTGTATGGCCACAGAAAGTTGGCATTCAAAATTTTCGATAAGCTTGAGCATGTTCAACAAACCCAAATTGTCGACAACAAGCGATTAGGCCAAGTCCTAAAGTTTGCTCAACAGCAGCAAGAAGAATTCGAGCGACAACAGAAACGCACCAGGAGCAAAAAAGCCCCTCAACGCAGAGCTCAACAAAGAGCGCTTCAGGAACAACTAAGGGCGATAAACCCAGTTCTCATCACACCAGAAACCTTCAAAGCTTCTAGGAGTAAAACCTAACTCACCTACTCTATTTAGCTCATAAAGGGACATTTCTACTTGGGAGAAAAGAAGACATTTTAAAATGGGATTGACAAAAAATGTTATTACCAAGCGAAAATGTCCTAATATTACCAAGTGAAAATGTCCTGCATTTCCTTGGAGGTTTGAGGATGCTAATTACTATGAACGACCGTGAATTACAAAGACTGACGGTAATCCAAGATGTCTTACACCATAACCTAAGCCGACGCGATGCTTTAAAGTTATTGGGTTTAAGTTATCGACAACTCCAACGGCTCATTACTCGTTTCATTCAACAAGGCGCAGCTTCTCTGGCACATGGAAATCGAGGCAAGCCGTCTTCAAATCGTGTCAATGAAAGCGTCAAGCTGCAGGCATTAGAACTCATTCATCAGTACTATTCTGATTTCGGACCAACGCTAGCCCACGAAAAACTTCAAGAGCTCCATAACGTCTCGGTATCACTTGAGACTCTGCGACAATGGATGATCGCTGACGGACTTTGGACTCCATATTCTAGACACAAGCCTAGAATCTATCTTATGGCCAATACCATAACGGTTAATATAGCCGAACCTACACTAAGTACGAGGTGAATATCAATGCATTTTAGAGCATAAATATTCCAGTGAGTTATTGGGTACTTAGACAAGGCTCAAAAAATATTACGTACTTTCTACTTCTGAAGCTATACATGTGATTCAGGCAGTTCTGCACCAATTTGAAGCCATTCGATACAAATTAGTGGTTAAGTGACTGGCCATTTTGTGGCCATTTTACGGCCATTTTACGGCCATTTTGGATTTTACAGGGTTTAATACGAATAATATTCGAGTGTGAGGATGCTTGTAGATGGCCAGAGAATGGCCATCATTTGGCCATGAACTGGCCACGAATTGGCCACGAATTGGCCACGAATTGGCCACGAATTGGCCACGAATTGGCCAGAGAGGTGATGTTTTTTCTAGTAAAACTCATTAAATCAAACAATTTTAGCAGGAAAAATATTTGAGACCCTTCTTTAAGATTTAGAAATTTTTACACTTCTAAACTTTAGAAATTTATAAAGGGCTTCGCCTGAATTTATAGTTCAAAAATAATATTGTCAAGTGGACAATGTTATTTTTGAGCGGGGGATGACGGGTGGCTGGGGCCGAGCGGTCGGGGGTGTCCCCCATGATGCGGGAATTGATAGGGTGAGAGCTGGCTGTTCTCACCTACCCTCTAATGAATATCTAGCTCAGAATTCAGATTGAATTTCGGTTGGGTAATTTGCATTTTGATGCAGCGTCCCAATGATGCGCCAAACGAAGTTTAAGACCGTATAAGTCTTGTATTTGCGAGTTGACTCAGGTTCCGGTTTGGATTGCTCAGGGGCAATTTTAAAATGCGCTGTGGTCTATATGTAAGCTTTCATTCAAAACAAACTAAAAAAGGGACTTTCTTAAGCCCCGTTTATCATAGCGTTTTGGTATTAAGCACTAGCTTCAAGTTCTTTTCGAACGATGGCTGCGCCAGCACTTAAGGCGTCTAACTTAGCATTGGCCACAGTGCGAGATAATGGTGCCATACCACAGTTAGTACAAGGGTAAAGCTTATCTGCGTCGACGTATTTGAGCGCAGTTCTTAGAGTCTCTGCGACTTCTTCTGGCGTTTCAATTTCATTGGTCGCAACATCAATTGCACCGACCATGACCTTTTTGCCGCGAATCAGCTCAAGCAGTTCTACTGGAACATGTGAGTTGTGACATTCCAGAGAAATGATGTCGATCTTCGACTTCTGCAGCTTAGGAAATACCTCTTCGTATTGGCGCCATTCAGAACCTAATGTTTTCTTCCAGTCAGTGTTTGCTTTGATGCCGTAGCCGTAACATATGTGAACTGCAGTTTCACACTTAAGGCCTTCGATAGCACGCTCTAAGCATGCTATTCCCCAATCATTAACTTCATCGAAGAATACGTTAAACGCCGGCTCGTCAAACTGGATGATGTCGACACCAGCCGCTTCTAACTCTTTTGCTTCTTGGTTAAGAATTTTAGCGAACTCCCACGCTAGCTTTTCACGGCTTTTGTAATGGTCATCGTAAAGCGTGTCGATCATCGTCATTGGGCCAGGAAGCGCCCACTTGATCGGTTGTTTAGTCTGAGTGCGTAAGAACTTCGCATCTTCAACAAAAACAGGTTTTTGACGAGAAACCGGACCTACGACTGTAGGAACACTCGCATCGTAACGATCACGGATTTTAACGGTTTTTCTGTTTTCGAAGTCAACGCCACTCAAGTGCTCAATAAAAGTCGTCACAAAGTGTTGTCGTGTTTGCTCACCGTCACTGACGATATCGACGCCAGCAAGTTCTTGAGATTGTAATGAGACACGTAAGGCATCTTGTTTACCATCGACTAATTCATTACCTTGTAACTTCCACGGTGACCATAACTTTTCAGGTTCAGCGAGCCATGAAGGTTTTGGTAGGCTGCCTGCGGTAGAAGTTGGTAGTAATTTTGACATATGTACAATCCCCTAGCCTTAAACAGCGAAGCTTGCAGACCATTGGTCTAACGTGTGTTGAAACGGTTTGATAAAGTGCTCTTCAGCGAATTTACCTTGCTTGATCGCCAGTTTGCTACGCTCTTCACGGTCGTACACGATTTGTGTAAGTGAGTGATCTGAGTTCTTTAAGTTTGGTTGGTAACGATTACCAGCAACCGCATTCGCATTGTAGATTTCTGGGCGATAAATCTTTTGGAAAGTTTCCATCGTACTAATGGTGCTGATCAGTTCTAGGTTCGAGTAGTCATTAAGCAGATCACCAAAGAAGTAGAACGCCAAAGGAGCAACACTATTTGGCGGCATGAAGTAACGCACTTCTAGGCCCATTTTTTTAAAGTATTGCTCAGTTAAAGATGATTCATTTGGCTGATATTCGAAACCTAAAACTGGGTGTTGGTTGTCTGTGCGTTGGTATATTTTATTATCTGATACGCTTAGGCAGATAACAGGTAGCTTTTTAAAGTTCGCTTTGTATGTGTCAGACTTAATGAACGATTTGAATAAGTTGCCGTGCAGTTCACCAAAATTATTAGGTACGCTGAAGCCAGGCTTATCTTTATTATGCTCTAACAATAAAACACTAAAGTCGTAATCTCGTACGTATGAAGAGAAGTTATTCCCTACTATACCTTCAATGCGTTCATTGGTTGCGTGATCGACAATGTTAGTTTTCAATACTTCGATAGATGGGAAGTTTTCGCCGTTGCCTTCAATGTCGATATCAACAGACACGATCTCCAGTTCTACAGAGTAGCGGTCTCGATTTGGGTTGTCCCAGTTTGCTAAAGCATTGAAATTGTTGTTAATCATGTTCAATGCGTTACGAAGATTTCTCTGACGGTTTTCACCACGTGCTAAGTTTGCAAAGTTGGTTGTAATACGCGTGCTGTCTGAAGGGTGGTAATTTTCATCGAGTCCGATGCTTTTAATCGTAAAGTTAAAATCAGTAGTCATGTTGAGCGGTATCCTATTTCCTGAGTTGAAAGCTTATTTCCTTACTCTCTCTAGGCTTTCTGGATTATTTTTATAGTCCCAGTCATTAGTCACCACAGCTCTATTTAATAAATGAATAACTTCAAATTCCAATATAACTGTAATTGTTTCGCTAGATTTAGAGAAGAGTCTATTTTATAGCTCGAATCGAGGTTCGAAAAACAGTGGTAATCCTTCACATTGATTATGAGAAATATTCATGTAGTTATAGGGTGGCATTGATGTGCTACTCAGTTATATTACTTTATCCGTTTTGATGATTTTCTTTATATGGAATGCAAACCCTAACAATTAATTGGAGATTAAGGGTGAGTGAAATAGTACTGATATTGTGTTGTGCCGTGGGACATCGCACCTTGGATTATGGTCGGGGTTGCGTCGGGCGCACTGATCAGCGACTTTATGGCTGCTCAATTGCCAGACCAAGTCGTTATAACCATTTTCGCAGTGAGTGTATTTCTTATCGCGGTTAAAACGTTCCTTAGTAGCAAAAGCGACAATGCACCAGAGCGTACCTTACCTAATAAAGGCGTTCTTGCCGTTCTTACCACTATTACTGGTGCGTTGTCTGCGATGATCGGTATCGGTGGCGGTGCTCTTTTGGTTCCTTTGTTGTCTTTCTTTTCTGTTAACGTTAAAAAGGCGATCGGTTGTGCATCGGCATGTGGGATTATCATCGCGCTGTTTGGGTCTGTTGGTTACGTGAGCTCTGGCCTTCCCTACTTTTCATTGAATGATGGCTTTGCCGGATTTGTTTACTTGCCAGCCTTGCTTGGTATTGTTTCGACGTCATGGTTCACTGCACCATGGGGAGCAAAGGCTACTAACCATCTTCCTGTTGCAACGATTAAGAAAATTTTTGCAGTGCTTTTGGTTGTGATGGCCGCAAACATGGCGTTTAATTAGCTCCTTAAGTTTTAGTTGTATACGAGGAGCTCTTCTTGGAATTTAAAGAAACCGAACCTAGCCAGGTTCCTTTTGATTTGCTGTTAGAAGCGGATCCATCCGAGGCGAGCATTTCCTCGTATCTATATGATTCTTGGTGCTTTATTGCTTGTGACAATAAAGAAGTGCTAGGAGCTTGTATTGCAAAACCACTCACTTCTACCACTGTTGAGATTTTTAATGTCTCAGTACTGCCCAGTCACCAACGTCTTGGTATCGGTACAAAACTTTTAAAGTCGGTGCTTGCAGAGTTACCAAACAAAGGTATCACTTGCGTAGAACTAGGAACGGGTACCTTTGGCTATCAATTAACGTATTACCAAAGATTGGGTTTTCGCGTTGATTCGGTATCTAAAGACTATTTCCTCATCAATTACAAAGACCCAATATTTGAAAATGGTATCCAGCATAAAGACATGCTGAGGCTGTATATTAATCTCTGATCATCATCTCAACGCTCATTGTCTAATTAGCAGGTGAAACTCACCTCGTTTGACGGAGCTTTTTATGTCGATCGTCACCCTAATAAAATAGTGTGATATAATTACAGTTATATCACACTTGTTTATTAACATAAGTACTATGACGAACTCGAACTTCCCAACTCAACGACAAAATCAAGTTACGCTGTCACCTGGGCATTCTCATAAAGAAACAGTCCAGCAGTGGGAAAAGCAAAAAGAGAAACTCAGCCGCTTTAAACTTAACTTTCCCAACCTCAATGAGAGTTTTGATCCGAATTGGGCTGAATTACCTTTAGTGCGAAAGCACTTAGACGAGTTCGAAGAAAACCGTGGTGGGTTGAGTATTCATACTTTAAAGATGTTGGCGTTCGTTGTTCGTAAATGGGATGACTACTGCAAAGATCAAAACGTTTATAGCTTTCCTATCTATGCTCCTGTCCTATTGACTTGGTTCAAATCGCTTAAGCTAGAGTTCGATGTGAAAATTAACACGCTTAAGCAATATAGAGCGCAGCTTAGTCTGTTCCACAAAATCATGAATACGGACGACGTCACTAAACTACCAGCCATTGCCACCTTCTTTAAATCATTACCAAAAGATGAAATGGAAATTACCGGCTCGCAAGTTATCGAACTGCAAGCTAAACCATTTCGAAAGCACCATTTGCTGAGGTTGATGGATCTATGGGGCAACGAAAAACGGGCTATACCTTATCGAGATCTTGCTGTTCTTACCGTCGCCTATGGCACCCTACTTCGTGAAGGTGAGATTGGTAAAATACGCAAAAAGCACGTTAAGTTTCTTGAAAATGGCGACATTAACATTGAACGTGTCACTTCTAAAACTACAATTAGCCCAGAGCCTAAACGTTTAACAGGACGATTTTCAGCGATTGTAAAACGCTATATTCAGATCTATTGTCAGCCACTAGATGAAGACGATTTTATTTTTTGTTGGTTAACCGTTAAAGGCGCAAGGCCTGCAGGCTATCGTCAAACTCCAATGTCGGGCATGACTATCGACCGCATTTATCAGCGCGCCCACGATCTGCTCGCTGAGCTGGGTGACGTTGTCACATCAACAGAGGCGCATAGAAACATATGGAGTGGGCACTCTAGCCGTGTCGGTGCATTGCAAGATGGTTATCACGCAGGTTTAAATTTAACCCAGCTCATTCAACTCGGTGATTGGAAAAGTAATGAAATGGTACTGCGCTACTTGAGAGGTTTGAACAACCAAGACAGTCCAAACCTAATGCTCCAGGGTTAACAACGAATCCCTTTAACCTTTAATTAAAACATTAGTTTAAGCAGAATGCGTGTAAGTCTTTTATTCCGAGTTCCGCCACAGCAATAATCATCTCTGGAGACACATCATCCATAGAGTGAACTGACAAGCCATTGAGAAAAGTGGCCATGAAATGTGTCATCACTTGTGGGTCAGCAGACTCAATTAATTGACCTTCTTTTTGAGCCTTTGTGAACCTTGTTAGCAATATTTCACTCATTTCTTTTCGACAATCCACCATCGCTTGTTTTATCGGACTGGCATCTGCGCTGCATGCCAAAGCGCCTTGAATCATCAAACAACCTTTTGGTTTATCTTTACAGCTGTGTGCTTCCGCACACCCAATGATGATATCCGTGATCACCTTGCGTATATCAGCCTGTCCTAATGCCTGATAAAAATATTCTGATTCACGGGCTTTGTACATTTCGACCGCTTTAAGAAAGAGTTGTTCTTTATTGCCAAAGGCGGAATACATGCTGGGTTTATTGATGCCCATCGCCTTGGTCAAGTCAGAAAGAGATGTGCCCTCAAATCCTTGTTCCCAAAACACTTTTAATGCTTCTTCTAACGCCTTTTCTTGGTCAAAACTGCGTGGTCGACCTGCTGTACCGACTACCATAATTTCACTACCACTTATTCATTCAATCCCTTAAATGGTAATGCGGCAGGCATACGTTGTCCATATGTTGTAACCATTCATTCTATAAATTTTACTTGATCAATATCAAAAGTCAGGATTATTATACCGACCGGTACAAAACTAACATAAGGATAACGAGATGGTAGGTAAACACCTTAGAACGTCTCTTCTACTAATCTCATTTGCAGCACCATTGGTGTTGTCTGGATGTAAAGATTCACGCGCCGAAGCACCTGCATCAGCGCCGCCACCGCCAACGGTTGAAGTGGCACAAGTGCTTGTAGAGCAGGTTACCGAACTTGATCAATACACTGGCCGATTAGAATCACCTCAAACCGTCACCGTGATGCCTCGTGTGTCGGGTTACGTAGACCGTGTTCACTTCCGTGAAGGCCATCTCGTAGAAGCTGGAGAAGTGCTTTTCTCAATCGACAATCGTTTGTTTGTTGCTGAAGTTAACCGTTTGAAAGCGGAACTTAGCAGTGCTCAAACAAGCTTGAACCAAGCAATCAAAGATTATGAACGTGCGCTAAGGCTGAGCAAAACTAAAGCGATATCACAAGAGACTGTTGATGCACGTTTTGCGGATCAACAGCGTAGTGTTGCAAGTGTTTCAGCTCTTAAAGCTGCTTTGGCAAAAGCGGAATTAGACCTTGAATTCACTCTGGTTCGCGCGCCGATTACAGGCACAGTTTCTTTCGCAGAGGTGACCAAAGGTAACTATGTAACTACGGGTCAAACCGTTCTTACATCACTGGTATCTACTTTGAAAATGTACGCTTACTTCGACATTGATGAGCGTAGTTTCCTTAAATATCAAGAGATTAATAACCTCATCTCCGCAGATGGTGAAATTGAAAATGTTGTCCAAATGTCGTTGGCTAACGATACCGATTTCCCTCATATCGGTTACATCGACTTTGTAGACAACGCGATTGATGAAGCAACGGGAACCATTCAAGTTCGCGCCGTTTTTGATAATGAGGATAAGAAATTTCTGCCGGGTATGTTCGCGAAAATGCGCATCGCTGGCTCGGATAGCTACCAAGGTGTGTTGATTGATAACAAAGCGATTGGTACCGACCTGAACAACAAGTATGTCTTGGTTTTAGGCGATGACAATATTGTCCAATACCGAGCAATCTCTCTTGGTGAAGCCCTTAACGGTCTGCGCATTGTATTGGATGGCTTAAAAGGCGACGAAAAGATTGTCGTTAATGGCTTACAACGAGTGCGTGCCAACATGCCTGTTACGCCTAATGAAATCGCAATGGCTGATGAAAACACCCTTGCCAATATTCGCCAACAGCAAGCATTACGAGATAAGCAGCGCAGTGAACTACTGACTCTGCAAGTGAAGCAATAAAGGAACCGTTGCAATGTTTTCTCAGTTCTTTATTCGTCGGCCGATCTTTGCATCCGTGCTGTCGATACTCATCTTCATCGGTGGTGCATTGTCTGTATGGCAACTGCCTATCACTGAGTACCCTGAGGTTGTTCCTCCGACTGTCGTTGTAACAGCGACTTACCCCGGTGCGAACCCGAAAGTTATTGCGGATACCGTCGCATCTCCCCTCGAAGAAGAGATTAACGGCGTAGAAGACATGCTGTATATGTCTTCTCAAGCGACTTCAGATGGCGTGATGACGTTAACTGTCACCTTCGCCATTGGTGCCGACGTAGACAAAGCGCAAACCCTAGTTCAAAGCCGTGTTGATCGTGCCCTACCTCGTTTGCCTGAAACCGTTCAAAAACTTGGTGTTGTGACGGAAAAGTCATCCCCTGACTTAACCATGGTCGTTCACTTGGTGTCGCCAGATGAGCGCTATGATCTACTTTATCTTGCGAACTACGCAGCGCTTACTGTTAAGGATGAATTAGCACGAATTGAAGGTGTGGGCGCCGTTCGACTGTTTGGTGGTGGCGAATACAGCATGCGTATCTGGCTTGATCCAAACAAGGTCGCAAGCCTAGACCTCAACCCTAGTGAAGTCATTTCTGCGATTCGCGAGCAGAACCAACAAGCTGCAGCAGGTAGCCTTGGTGCTCAACCAAGTGGTTCGTCAGACTTCCAACTGCTTATTAATGTTAAAGGACGTTTAAGCGAAGTTGAAGAGTTCGAGAACATCATCATCAAGGTTGGTGAAGATGGTCAGATCAACCGTTTGAAGGATGTCGCTCGTATTGAATTAGGTGCCGAAACCTATTCACTTCGTTCACTACTTGATAACCAAGACGCAGTTGCCATTCCAATCTTCCAAGCTTCTGGCTCAAACGCGATTCAGATTTCTGACGACGTAAGAGCGAAAATGGAAGAGCTGTCAGCAAGCTTCCCTCAAGGTGTAAGCTACGAGATTGTGTATGACCCAACGGTATTCGTTCGTGGTTCTATTGAAGCGGTAGTGCAAACACTGCTTGAAGCGGTATTGCTTGTTGTACTAGTTGTTGTTCTGTTTTTGCAAACTTGGCGCGCATCGATCATCCCATTAGTTGCGGTTCCAGTTTCGCTAGTTGGTACATTCGCTTTCATGTACTTAATGGGCTTCTCTTTAAATGCTCTTTCACTGTTTGGCTTAGTACTCGCTATCGGTATCGTTGTTGATGATGCGATCGTAGTGGTGGAAAACGTCGAGCGAAACATCGAAGAAGGTCTTGCTCCAATCGCAGCGACTGAAAAAGCGATGCGAGAGGTTACAGGCCCAATTGTTGCGACTACCTTGGTACTCGCTGCGGTATTCATCCCGACAGCGTTTATGTCTGGCTTAACGGGTCAGTTCTATAAACAGTTTGCGTTGACCATCACTATCTCGACGTTTATTTCAGCTATTAACTCACTGACTTTGAGCCCTGCTCTTTCTGCCCTATTGTTACGTGGTCACGACCAACCAAAAGATTGGCTAACTCGTGCAATGGATGGTTTGTTTGGGCGCTTCGTATTTACCCCATTCAATAAGCTATTTAACAAAGGCTCTGTTGCTTACGGTTACGCAGTGAAGAAGAGCATTCGACTTGGTGCACTGATTGGTATGATGTATGTTGGTTTGCTTGGCTTAACTGCTTATCAGTTCGATCAGACTCCTATGGGTTACGTTCCGGGTCAAGACAAACAATACTTGGTTGCATTCGCACAATTGCCAGATGCGGCTTCACTTGAGCGTACCGATGCGGTTATCCGTGAGATGTCTGAGATTGCGTTGGCACAACCGGGTGTTGAACACTCAGTAGCCTTCCCAGGTTTGAGCATTAACGGGTTCACAAATAGTCCAAATAGCGGCATCGTGTTTACTCCGCTGGCTGATTTCGAAGAACGTCAAGATCCGAGTCTTAGCGCAAATGCGATTGCAGGTCAGCTGAACCAAAAATTTGCTTCTATCCCTGATGCATTCATCGCGATCTTCCCACCACCACCGGTTCAAGGTCTGGGTACGATTGGCGGTTTCCGTTTGCAGATCCAAGATAGAGCGAACCACGGTTACGATGCGTTATACGGTGTCACCCAACAGGTAATCATGAAAGCATGGGCTCACCCGGCACTAACTGGTGTGTTCTCGAGCTATCAAGTGAATGTTCCTCAGTTAGACCTCGATGTTGACCGTACAAAAGCACTCAAGCAAGACCTGTCATTAGACGATGTTTTCTCTACCCTGCAATCCTACATGGGGAGCACGTACGTCAATGATATCAACCGCTTTGGTCGCACATACCAAGTAAACGTTCAGGCCGACGAAAAATTCCGCCAAACACCAGAGCAGATTCGCCAACTAGAGGTTCGAAATGCGAACGGTGAAATGATTCCTTTGGGCGCGTTTGTGGATGTGAATTACAGTGCTGGTCCTGATCGTGTGATGCACTACAACGCTTACACCACAGCAGAAATCAATGGTAGCCCTATGCCAGGTTTCAGCTCAGGTGAAGCGCAAGCGGCGATTGAGCAGATCCTTGCAGAAACACTACCGATTGGTATGACCTACGAATGGACAGAGCTGACCTACCAACAGAAGTTGGCCGGTGATACAGCTATGTTGATCTACCCACTGGTTATTTTGTTGGTATTCCTTGTACTTGCTGCGCAATACGAAAGTGTACGCCTGCCAATGGCGATCATCTTAATCATTCCTATGACGCTTTTATCTGCGATCAGCGGTGTGATTCTATGGGGTAGCGATAACAATATCTTCACTCAAATTGGTCTAATCGTACTGGTTGGCTTGGCAACTAAAAACGCCATCCTAATCGTAGAATTTGCCAAAGAGTTGCAAGATAAAGGTCGCACGGTGATGGAGGCGGTTCTTGAAGCATCACGCTTACGTCTTCGCCCAATCTTGATGACGTCGGTTGCCTTCATCATGGGTGTGGTTCCAATGGTGTTCTCTACCGGTGCCGGTGCTGAAATGAGGCAAGCAATGGGTATCGCTGTTTTCTCTGGCATGATTGGTGTAACCATATTCGGCCTGCTACTCACACCACTGTTCTACTACGTATTGGCTAAACGTACGCCTAAAGAGCAGAGTGATAACACCGAACAAGTTGCACTAGAGCCGATTAACGAATCCACTGTCTAATCCTTTAATTTTGAGTGATTAGAAAGGCAGCCCGTGCTATTTGGGGCTGCCTTTTTTTGATCTATGGTTTGATAGAACTACCTTGAGCGGCGATTTAAAGACTGACAAAGTAAACCTTATTCATATAACGAGGACAAGGTGAACTATGTCATGATAAGTAGTTGTAGTTAAGCATGTACCAAAGTCTTCAAAGAGCTGGGAACAATGATCTTGTGTACCGGAGCCACGAAGAACATATAAGCTTTACCCCAACGGTTGTGTACATGAACTACTGTCGTTGCATGTACAGTGGCCTTCTCCCTTTGAGGATCCAATAAAAATGACACTCTCACGTCCAGATGCTTGTCACTATCTTCCAACACGATCTCGTTGTTTGTATTGCTCACCAAAGTAAAAATACCAAGGCGATCGCCAACCTTAAGGTTATCTGGATCTATATCCATCGCGGCATCTTGTAGCCGACCTAAGTGTTTTAATCCAAACATCGACACGACCCGATTTCTCATGGCCATCAAGAAGGAGATCCAATTAGGTGTTTGTTTCGCTATTTCAAGGTAAACATCGAGGGCTGTTTGGCCTTTGTTGATTACTTCACATGAAAAGTTATCTGCGAAATATGCACCTTTCGCATAACTAAACAACGCAGAGTTTTGAGGGATTTCCATATATGTTCCTGCAAGGTGTAGTGGAATCTTTGTTAAATCAATTCTACAAGTATTCTCCTACTACAGACATGCACTGTTTGACAGTACGTTCTTTTTCTCCGACGGGTGCTACATAATGAATGGCTGACTCAGCGTCATGCTTACCTGATAATTTACAGATAACCCATGTAACCAAGTATTTGGAAGACAAGCAACCACCTGCAGTCGCAACATTTCCCTTGGCATAAAACGGCTGGTCAAGCACAGAAACACCGGAGTCAATTACCCAAGGTTTCGTGGTTAAGTCGGTACATGCAGGTACTTCATCCAATAAGCCTAGAACAGACATCAGCAGAGTACCAGAGCATTGCCCTCCAATTAACTGCTTGTCTGGATTCAGTTTTAATCTTGATAGTATGTTCTCATCACGCGCAATATCACGTGTCAGAGCGCCACTGCCAAACAATACGACGTCGGCTCGATTTGCAAACTCTAGAGGTTGTTGAGATTGGATGGTAACGCCATTCATTGAGGTAACGTAATGAGAGGGACTCGTAATTTGTACATTCCACCCTGCGTCTTTCATCCGATTTAGAATGCCGGATGCGATAAACGAATCTAATTCATTAAACCCGTCAAAAGTGAGTATTGCAATATCCATATTTTTACCTGCTTGGTTGGTATGTACAGGTAAGTGGATATCGCATTTCTATTAGTTGATGTTCTCCTACAATCTCTACTTCCCGCACAAAGCTAAAGCCAAATCTTTCATAATATTTTCGAAGGTAACTATGAGCATGAATCTCAGTCAAATTTACACCCTGCTTTTCAGCATAATCAACCAACGCTTTCACAATTTCTGATGCAATACCTTGACCACGGTAAGCTTCTAGTACGGCAACTCGCGCCATCACCGACGAACCATCAGAGTGAATTAATAGTCGTGCTGTTGCTATCGCTTGGTTGTTGTCCATAACAAGAGCATGCATTGAAGTATTATCTAGACCATCGAAATCCAGTTCATTCGGAATACTCTGCTCAACGCTAAACACCTGAAATCGTATAGCCTGAGCTCGTTCGATAATCTCAGGAGACGTTCCAATGATCACTTCCATATAATTTTTCCTTTTAAGCAACTAAAAGCCTTCTTGGGCATGAGTCGTACTAATCCGTCTATTATTGTTGTACGCGCAACTTGTTTACAAAAGTATCCGTATTTTGAGGACTTGTTATTCTAAGGAGTATACACCTTGCTATGAAGCGAAATACTTGGCGAAGCTGAGTTAAACATAACAAATCTTGACTATTTCTACATGACCTAACCTTCAATCAAATAAGATTTCAGTTTTTCTCTGAGCCAGATATTTGAGGGGCTCTTCTTATCTCGGTTATGGACGAAGAGTTGGTACTTTATTGGGAATGTTGAGAATGGCATCGGTATTATTTGCAGTCCTAGCTTATCAGCAAGTTCATTGACCAAACTTCTTGTCATTGAAGCAATACAATCGCTACTCGATACCATCGACATTTGCCAAATAAGGGATGTGCATTCAGCAGCAACCTTTCTCTCTTTCAGGCTGACTTCTGTGAAATAGTCCGCTAAATACGCCTGCTCTCGACGCAACTTAAGCGTTATATGCTTCTCACGATAGAATTCATCTTGGGATATTGAACCTGTGATCCTCGGGTGACCTTTTCTCGCAATAATGCACATCTCGTCATCGAATAACGGCTCTGTAAAGAATGAGCTGGATGTGTGGTTTGAGAACTCAATTGCGAGATCAGCCTGCCTCTGGTTGAGGTCATCCATCAATTGTTCTTCATTAGAGCGCGTAGGATGAAGCTCAATCGTAACGTTACCCAACTGATTATCGGCTTCAATTTTCGTCATTAGTCTTAGCATCACTGGTTCCGATGTATACACCACAAATTTATGAGGCGTCTCAGTATTAAACTCTTCCAAGTTTTCCAGCGCATTATTAATTTGTATTAACGCTGGCTCGACTTGACGAATCAGCTCTTGCGCTTGTCTTGTTGGTGCTATCCCTCTACCAGAACGAATGAAAAGCTGACAGCCTACTTGTTGTTGCAATCGCTTGAGCAAACCACTGACACCGGGTTGAGTCATCCCCATTTCATCTGCAGCGAGCGTGATCGATTGGTGGCGATAAACCGCGGAAAACACTCTAAGTAGGTTTAAATCGAATTTCTCTAACATAGTTCATTACATAACAAATTGTGATGTTTATAATCCATATTCGTTTATGTATTCTTATGTGTCAATCCTCTAAATTTGTCTCATACCAACTTGAGAGACAAAACGAGGTTCTCTATGAAAACGACTCTAAACCGTTCTGTACTATCCCTAGCTATCATCGTTTGTTTCAGCGCGACGGCCGACAACGAATATGAATCAATCGAGACATACAAAGGTAAGCCTGCAACGGAACATACCATTGCAGCCAACAATGCACTGGCTGAAACACTGCCTTGGCAAGATACCTCAGCATTTGAGCGTTCAGAGCGAGGACTCATCGCAGCGTTTGGTGACCATCGTGTAGGTGAGCTGCGTAATCGCATGTCTCACATGAACGTAGATAGCATTCGAGAAGACCGCCCGGATACCGTTAATCCGTCTATCTGGCGCCAAGGTCAAATGAACTATGCCTCTGGCGGCCTTTATCAAGTTACGGATGGTGTCTATCAAATTCGCGGTGCCGACCTCTCAAACATGACAATCTACCGCACTGACAACGGCTACCTTATCCACGATCCACTGCTGCATGATGAAGTCGCAGAAGCAGCTTGGAACTTCGCGAAACAACACCTACCAGCGGTCAACGGCGAACATAAGATCACCGGTATGATCTATTCACACACTCACGCCGACCACTTTGGTGGTTCAAGAGGCATCATTAACACGGGCGACTTTGTAGAAGGTGCCCCAGTTATTGTCCCTGGCGACTTCATCAAAGAGATGGCAGACGAAAACATCATGGCGGGTAACGCGATGTCACGTCGCGCACAATATCAATACGGCCAGTCTTTAGAAAATGACGCCACAGGTATTGTAGACAACGCTCTGGGTATGGGGTTTGGTAAGGGAGCGGTAACCTTAGTAACACCAACAACAGAAATTGTTGAACGCGAAGAAACACGCGTCATCGATGGCTTAGAGGTTCACTTTATCAATATGCCCGGTGCTGAAGCGCCCGTTGAAATCGTAAACTACGTACCCGCGTACCGTTCATTGAATACCGCCGAACTCACTTACGACGGACAGCACAATATATACACATTCCGCGGCGCAAAAGTACGTGACTCGTTGGCTTGGTCTAAGTACCTAACTGAACTTAAGATGCGTTTCGTAGACTCTGGTCTTGTGGATAACATCCATTCTGCCCATTCCGCTCCGGTTTGGAACAACCCAGAAACCGAAGAGAATGAAATCGGCCACTACATGGAAATGCAACGTGATAACTATAGCTGGCTGCACAACAACTCGGTGCGCTTAGCTAACCATGGTGTGAAAATTGGCGATGTTGGTCGTTCAATTGAAGAGATCGTGCCAGAGTCACAGAAACAAAACTGGGCATCACGTGGCTATCATGGTTCGTACAGCCACAATGCTCGAGCGATTGTAAACTTGTACTTAGGTTATCTCGATCTGAACCCAGTCAATATAAACCCACTTAAGTCAGTCGATAAATCTTGCACTTACGTGAACGCTGGTGGGGCAGATAATTTCTATAAGTCGGCTAAAGCTCACTTTGATTCAGGTAACTATCAGGAAGCCGGTCAGCTATTGAATGACTTAGTACTGTGTGAGCCAACTAATATCGAATACCGTGAATTATTGGCTGACGCATTTGAACAACAAGGCTATCAGTCTGAAACGATGGCATGGCGTAACGCGTACTTGCAAGGTGCGGTGGAACTTCGTACGAATGAAATCGGAGAGTCTTTAAAGACAGCCTCTGAGGACGTTATTGCAAACACACCGACAACAAACTTCTTGGACTTGGTAGGTGTGCAGCTAAATGGGCCAAAGGCTGAGACTGCAGACTTGAACTTTAACATGGGGATTTATCACCCTGATATTGAAGAGCGCCATTACATCGAAGTTTCTAATGCTACCTTCTCTCACCTACCAGTAACTGAGTTGGGTTTAGAGAGTTCTATCCCAACATTGGATACAGAAATCATTATTCACAAAGCCGATTTAACCAAAGTGATTACTGGCGAGACGACACTTGAAGCATTATTTGAGAGTGGTCAGGCTGGCATACGTGGTGATGCGAAGAATCTAAAAGACTTAGCGAGTTCTCTAGATAAATTCGACATGAAGTTCGATATTCTTCCGCTAAATCGTTAGTAATAAGTTGCTAATAAAGAAAATAAAAGAGTCGCAGTGCGGCTCTTTTGTATTCTTTAGAGGTAGGAAGAAAGGTGCTTTAAATCGCCGATCTCTCATGTAAAGACAGAACTGCGCGCCGTTAGTAATGCCCGACTTCAATTGCAGCTTCATCGAAGATCGTTTGTAAACGCTGAGCATAGTTTTCTAGCACTTCAATACGCTCTTGTCGTGTTTTACGTGCAGGCCCAAATACTTTCTGTGGAGCGAGAACCGAAAACCCAGTGAATTCGAACACGCCACGATGTATTGGTCTTAAAATCGCGTCTAAGTCACCATTCCAGCCGTCTTTCTCGTATAGCTCTTCTGGCCCGCCCATCGTCACGCTCACCATGGCTTTCTTTCCTTTGAAGACACCGTTCTCGTAAAATCGGCCCCCGCCATACACTCTACCCATAGCAAATACACGATCCACCCAACCTTTAAGCGCTGCAGGCATACCGAACCACCACAGTGGAAATTGGAAGATGACCAAGTCGCACCACTCAAGTTTTTGTATCTCTTGTTCTAGGTCCGGTGAAAAGCTTTGATTCTCCGACGCATACACCTCTTCGAGTTGTTGTTTGAAAAACTCAGAATCCATTTCACTATTGAAGTTATGACGCCCAGAGACTGGATTAAAATTCATCACATGTAAGTCTGATGTTTTCACTTTATGCCCAGCCGACTCTAAGGCTTCTACCGAACGGCGAAACATAGCGCCATTAAAGCTTTGTGGCTTTGGATGCCAGTAAACAACAAGTACGTTCATTATTTGCTCTCCAACAGTTTCACTATAACGATATTTTTGTGCAAGCATTAAAGGTGTCTTCCCGTCGAAGGCACTAGATCAGTTTTTGCGCTGACACCAAATAAAGCATAGACCGTCTTTATCGAACTTAATGACGTTTAGTATCGAACTTTTACTTGGGTAATTGGTAGCGAGTACTTCGACCACCGCCCGTTTTCACTAAACACTTTTGCTCAACCAGTGTGGTTAAGTGACGAGTTGCCGTTGGTTTACTCACCTTGGCGACTTTATGATACTGAGATGTGTTTATGCCATCCTCAAAGTCACCATCAAGCATGCGATTGAGCACTTTAACTTGTTCTTCCACCAGCTTAGTTTGATCGACATGACGCCAAAAGTTGGTCTTGAATACCGTTTGATCGATCTCTCTTAACACCTCACCGAACGTCTCATTAAGTGTATTGAAAAACCAAACAAGCCACGGAGTAATATCCAGAGCCCCTTTCTGGGTTTGTTCTAGAATATCGTAGTAGCTTTTACGATTGGCCAATATACCTACAGACATGGCATAAAAACGTACCGATTGCTGCTCTGCCTGTGCAAGGGCAAGGTCGGTAAGAAGACGAGTAATTCGACCATTTCCATCGTCAAGGGGATGCAGAGTCACAAACCACAAATGAGTGATTGCGGCTCTTATTAAAGGGTCGAGCGATATCTCTTCTCTGGAATCGTTGAACCACTGGATGAATTGGTTTAGCTCAGCATCAAGTACATCACGACTTGGCGCTTCAAAGTGAACGGTTGGCCTGTCTATTCTGCCGGAAACCACCTGCATTGGCGTGTCACCTCGTAGTTGACCGCCAATAACCGGGTTGAACATGGTGTAGCCTTCAGGAAAAAGTCTGTCGTGCCAGTGTAGAATCCGGTCCAGTGTTAACGGCGTGTTCAGGTTTTCAACAGCATCAACCATGATTTCCGCCAAACCATCCGTCTGTTCGGTGGTCGGGAATGGCCTTTCTTCCGATAAACCCAGTTTATTCGCCAATGAAGAACGCACTGAAAAAGCATTCAGCTTCTCTCCCTCTATGGCACTTGAATGAAGGATATTGGCAAGCAAGGTATCTAACATGCTCTCAGTCTGATCTTGAGAGTGGCTAAACATTTTTCCCAATAGGATCCCTTGGTTGAGACGCGTACGCCTTACCATTGGTTCTATAATATTGTTGTCCCAGTCAAACTGTGGCCAATTCGTTTGTTGCCAGATCCACATACCCATGCCTTGATTCGAAAAATTACCATAACCAAATCACATTATGATTTGTTTATACCACATAATCAAATCACAAAGTGATTAGATTAATGCCATTATTCATCTCATCAACGCCAACCCAACCACCTAAATGAAAAATGCCACCCTCTTAAGGTGGCATATCATTCAATCAATTACCGCTCGACACTAACTTAATCATCACTCTAGTTCCGTGACTATCGATTCACATGTTTAGTTCGTAAGTGGTTTACCTGCAGCTTCGATTACCTTCTTACCAGGTTTAACTATCAGCCCTATACCAATAAGGAAAAGAACACAGGCAACAACTTGCGCGGTACTTAGCATTTCATCGTACATGTAGTACCCAGATATCAAAGCAAAAACAGGTACCAACAGAGTCATCGGTGCGGTCGTGCTCAATGGGTATCGGATCAATAAGCGATTCCAAACCCAGTAACCAAACAGTGTGGTTGGATAGGCTTGGAACAGAACAGCAATCGTCGTATTCATATCCCACACTTCAAATGCTTCTGTCACGATGTTTGGTCCGTAAATACTCACCGCAAACATAACCAATGGAATGGGTGCGAATAACATTCCCCATACGTTGAACGCAAAGGCTTGAGTGGTTTTAGACGCTTTAACGATCATCCCCATAATGGTCCAGCAAGTCGCCGCTATCATGATGAAGATACCGCCTTGTAACGTCACATTACCGTTGGTTGCAGAAACGAGAACCATCAGTGCAATGAGTGCTGTTATCGCACCAACAACTTTTCTTTTCGATGCCGCCTCCTTATGAATGAATACCCCTACAGCCATGCTGATGAGCGCATTTGACGATAGCAAAACCGATGACATACCAGATGATAAGCCTGCTGTAATTGACCATGACGCCATGCCCCAGATACCAACACCAAAAACCAATCCGTAACTAAACAGATAGCGCCATGCAACGTTCGGCCTGCGAATGAAAAAAATCGCTGGAATCACCGCCAACGTGAATCGCGCCGCCGTCGCTAATAGAGGGTGGACCTCCGTGATACCCATTTTGATCATCGAAAAGTTGAAGCCCCAAATTGCCATCACAAAAATTGCCAAAAATAAATCGTTTCTAACCATAAACTGCCCTCCTTCTTCTTTGAAAAAGAGTATCAATCAAGTACAGTTTCCAGTACAGATACAGTTTTTAACAAAAAAATAAGTACAGTTGGCATCTATGAGTCTTTACAAAACATTGGCGAGTCAGTTTGTTCAGGAAATTGAAGACGGGAAATTAAGCGAAGGGAGTCGTATGCCCTCTTTGCGACAATTAGCGAAACAGCAAGCCGTTAGCATGTCGACTGCGGTCAGTTGCTATCAAGAATTGGAGTCTCAGGGTTTTATCCACTCTCGTCCACAAGCGGGCTACTATATCTCTGCGCGTAGTAAAAAACACAACACACCACAGTGGACGCAGTTTGTTAGTAAAGTCTCTCAAGTACACCAAAACTTCTCAATTCACTCTCTTTACAATGGGCCACTTGGTGTATCGAGCACGACAATTGATGACACCGCATTACTGGAGCTCGAACGTAGCTTTCGTCGGTCGAGCAAGCGACTAGGCAGTCGACTGAATCATTACCCTCACACTCAAGGCGACCCGTCATTGTGTGATGCTTTGAGCGTTCATTTTTCGAAGTTGGGGATTCATATCAACCCACAAGACCTCGTCATTACATCTGGTTGTATGCCCGCGATTAAGGCTGCCCTTGAAGCATGTACCCAAGTTGGCGATGCTATAGCCATCAGCTCTCCGTGTTTTAGTGGGATATTGGATCTACTGGGGAAAATGGGAAGGCGCATTGTTGAGATCCCGTCAATCGATGAAGGAATCGATCTTTCACAGCTTGAATTACATTTACAACAGGGGAGCATAAAGGCTGGCATCTTTTGTACGTCGCATATGAATCCACAAGGTATCACTATGTCCGCTCAGCAAAAGCAAAAACTTGCCGAGCTTGCCAATCATTACCAAGTGCCGATGATCGAAGACGACGTATATTTAGAGCTATCTTATTCAGAGCATACCCCTTTACCAGCTAAGTATTATGATTCAAATGGCTACATACTTTGGTGCGGTTCGATTTCTAAAAGCTTATCGCCAAGCTATCGTCTTGGTTGGTGTCTACCGGGTCGCTATACCGACAGCTATCGCCAACAACATTCTGCATCATGTTTTGGTGTGTCACTCCCTATTCAACTCGCAGTGGCTGACTTCATTGAATCAGGCAACTACGCCAAGCAATTAAAGCGCCGTAGAACGAAGCTACTTAGTTTACGGCAGTCTTATCTCAACTATTTATCCGAGCGTTTGCCAAGCGGGGTGAACATAAGCCAACCGCAAGGAGGAATGGTACTGTGGTTACAAGTTCCAAAACTCAACCTCGAAAAGTTCACCAAGTTAATTGAAAAACATAAAATCGACATTCGATTAGGTCAGCTATTTAGCACACTCCCACTCTACAACGATTGTTTTAGGATCAATATCGGTTTCGACCTAACTGAAGATGTGAAAAGGGAAATAGACTTATTGGCGGATACGATCAGGGATTCTGTCTAGCTACAGATGTCACGCGGTTATTTATTGTTTGCCCTGGCCCTGTTGGAAGCCGCCACAATACATACCCCGAGTAAAATGAAACCTGTCGCCGAACAGTACAGCCGTACGTGATAGCTATTCAGGTAAGCGTAACTCTATCTGCTTCAATAGTTCCTGGATACCTTTCTTATCATAGGTTTGCTTTGTTTTAGGTTGGCTACTTTTACGGACGATTAATTCCACAGGAATGCGCGTTTGTTTGAATTGAATTGGCGTGTTCGACGGATGTTTTTTTAGCTCAACGGCTTGAATGACACACTGTTCGCCAATAGCCGTGAAGTCTTGCTTAACCGTTGTTAGGGGTGGATTGAAATATGCACTGTCGGTGATTCCATCAAAACCAGCAACTGCGACTTGATCGGGTACCTTTATGCTGAACTCATCCAGGGCACGCAACACGCCAAGTGCCATTTGATCACTCGCAACAACCACGGCATCAAAACTCAATTGTTTTCCAATCGCTTCACTAATCGCAAGGTAACCACTTTGTGCTTGCCAATCTCCTCGGTAGCAATCTACGGCTTTCGTTTCTGATGCATCGATTTCCGCTAGCCAAGATTGCAGACGAATATTGGCCGCTGTTGACGCCTCCGGACCAGCGACCAATAAGAACTGACTTCGTCCTGTCGCAACCAGATGCTTGACCACTTCAGAAGCCCCAACAGCATGCTCACCGTGAACAAAGTGTACAGGAGTACCATCAGGTACGTCGATAAAGATCAGATGTAAGCTTGGAAACTGCTCTGCCAAGACCACAGCATCGTCTTTGCTAAGTGGCACGTTGAGAATGATGCAATCGACCTGCTGAGCAATCAGTTCTCTCATCGCACCTTGAATACTGGATAAGCTAGGCTCGGAAACGACAGAGAAAGCAGTACCAAAATTCAATTCATGCGCTTTTCTTCTTACACCATTTGCGATGAGTGCTGCGCCATGCAAAGCCATATCTAATGTCACTAGGCCAATATTGGTCGACTTCGCTCGGCTCAACATCTGCGCTCCCTTATTGGGTACATAACCTAGCTGCTTGATCGCCTTATTCACTTTAATGCGAGTGGATTCAGCAACATTATCTGACCCATTCGTCACTCTAGATACAGTCTGGGTGGATACACCCGCCAGTTTTGCCACATCTTTAAAAGTTACATTCATCGTCTTTTCTAATTATCTCTGCTGTCTTAGCTCGACTCTAACAGACTGGTTTCAAAAAAAACGTCACACACCCCTCAAAATGTTTTCGAAAACATAATTTTTTGTTCCCGAAAACAGTCGATCTAGACCAAATTTAGGCAACTTTAAAACTGCCTAAGATCACAATTAAGCGGCATTTAAGTTCTAAAAGCCATAGATAAGCGCAATATATTTCAAAAAATATGTTCACGCAAACAAACAGCAGAGCGAGCAAATAATGAGTGAGTTTGTCCATTTACAAAGCAAAAATCACAGCCTAATTATCAAAACTGACCGAGTGCCAGAGATCCTTCATTGGGGCGCAAAAATTGCCCAAATAGACGAAGGCCTGTTGCTTTCAACGGAGCGCCCTATTTCGCAAGCTCGTTTAGATGTCGATGTTCCTTTATCACTGTGTCCTGAACTGGGTAGCGGTCACTTTAACGCGCCGGGCATTGAAGGCCATCGCGACGGCTACGATTGGGCACCAGTATTCAAACTAGCATCGACTCAAGTTGAAGAAAACCAAGTGACATTTGGTTTAGTTGACGATATTGCAAATCTTGAATTGAATGTTGAGCTTAAATTGCACTTCGAGACCGATGTTGTTCAAAAACGTATTAGCGTTAAAAACCTAGGCGACAGTAAATATTATCTTGGCAAGCTTTCTTCAACTCTACCTTTGCCAAACCACGCCAACGAATTGATGACTTTCCATGGTCGTTGGTGTCACGAGTTCCAAACACAGCGACAACGCTTTGAACATGGCGGTTTCATGCAGGAAAACCGTCGCGGCCGCACTTCTCATGAAAACTTCCCAGGTCTATTCGTGGGTACAAATGGATTCAGTGAACAGCTTGGTCAAGTATGGGGTTTTCATCTTGGTTGGAGTGGTAACCACCAAATGCGTGCCGATGTACGCAGTGACGGTCGCCGTTTTGTTCAAGCTGGTGAGCTTTTACTGGCTGGTGAATCGATCCTTGAAGCTCATGGTGAATACCAAACACCATGGCTGTATGGGTGTTACAGCAACACTGGCTTGAACGGTATTTCTCAACGCTTCCAACAATTTGTTCGCGATAACATTGTTAAGTTCCCTGTAAACAAGCCTCGCCCTGTACACCTAAACACATGGGAAGGCATTTACTTCGACCACAAACCTGAATACATCATGCAAATGGCAACAGAAGCGGCCGAAATGGGTGTAGAACGCTTCATCATTGATGATGGTTGGTTCATTGGTCGCGACGGTGAACGCGCAGCTTTGGGTGACTGGTATTTAGATGAAAAGAAATACCCTAATGGTTTAGAACCGGTGATCAATCATGTGAATCAACAAGGGATGGAGTTTGGTCTTTGGGTCGAACCAGAGATGGTAAGCCAAGACTCGAATCTGTATCGCAACTACCCTAATTGGGTTCTGGGATTACAAGGTTACCACCAGCCTTCTGGTCGTTGGCAATATGTGCTCGACTTACAAAACGAAGATTGCTTCAACTATTTGTTTGAGCGCTTAAATGACCTACTCACACGTTACAACATTACTTACTTAAAGTGGGACATGAACAGAGAGCTGGTTCAGCCCGGCCATCAGGGTCGCCCCGCGGTACACGGCCAAACGCAAGCGCTATATCGGCTTGTCGATGAACTAAACCAAGCGCATCCAGAAGTGGAGATTGAATCTTGCTCTTCCGGTGGTGGTCGGATCGATTTTGAAATTCTCAAACGAACACAACGTTTTTGGGCATCAGATTGTAATGACGCGTTAGAGCGTCAAGCCATTCAAAAAGGCATGAGCTACTTCTTCCCACCAGAAGTAATGGGTGCACATATCGGCCCTTACGAGTGTCACTCAACCAATCGTCGCCATGGCATAAACATGCGCGGTGTGACTGCATTGGGGGGCCACATGGGTGTTGAGCTTGATCCGGTGAAAGAATCAAAAGAAGAGAAAGAAGCATTTTCTCGCTATATCGCGCTTCATAAAGAATATCGCCATCTCCTTCATGGTGGCCGAAGTTTCCGTATCGATCCGGCAGACAAAAATCAAAACATTTACGGCGTAGAGAGTGACGATGAAATGTTGATCACTGTGTGTCAATTGGCGATGCCAGATCATGCGCTTCCCTCGCCATTAAGAATCAGCTGCGCGGATATCAACGCCAAGTATCAAGTGAAGTTGGTGGAGATGCCTCAAACCAGTTTCCAACTGATGAAGCAACGTCCTCAGTGGCTAGATAAAACGCTCACACTCAGTGGCGACAACCTGAAAGAGATCGGGGTGACGTTGCCAATTCTCGACCCTGAATCAGCACTGATGGTACACCTACAAAAAATCTAATACGTCGTCAGTCATAACAAAACATCGGGCAAAGGCTGTTGTGAAAATCATCACGATACCTCTGCCTGACAAGATAACTAAATGTGAAATTCCAATAATTTAAGGACAAAACTATGCCAATGACAATCCTACTGTCATTCTTTTTCTTCACGGGCTTTGTGGTGTTTTACACCTGGTCGCGTGTTAAGAATCAGAAAAATGACTCTAAAGATGGTTTCTTCCTCGGTGGTCGAAGCCTAACCGGTGGCCTTATTGCAAGCTCACTCATTCTGACCAACCTTTCCGCGACCAGTTTCGTAGGGATGAGTGCCCTATCCTTTAAAGGCAATATGTCAGTAATGGGGTATGAAGTTGCTTCAGGTATAACGCTGATCATTATCGCGCTCTTTTTGGTACCTCGTTACCTGAAGCAAGGCATTACAACGATTCCTGACTTCTTAGAGTCTCGCTATGACTTATCAGTAAAGCAGTTCGTAACCGTATTGTTTCTACTGAGCTACATCGTCAACCTTCTGCCCAACACGCTATACGCAGGTGCAATGGTTATCGGTGGTATCTTTGACATCGAAAGCATGTTCGGAATTAGCCGTTTCCAAGCGATCCTACTTATCGCATCAATTATCGGTTTCCTCGGTCTGTTCTACGCTATTTACGGTGGTCTAAAAGCGGTGGTCATCGCTGATACGTTGAATGGTGTGGGTTTGATTGTTGGTGGTCTGATGATCCCAATATTTGGTTTGATCGTGTTAGGAGACGGCAGTTTTATGGAAGGCTTGGACGTAATTACGACCAACGCAACAGACAAACTTCAAGCCGTTGGTGCCGAGAATGATCCTAACGTCCCTTTCTCAACAATGTTCACTGGTCTATTACTCGTTAACCTTTATTACTGGGGTACTGACCAAGCCATCATCCAGCGTGCACTTGGTGCCAAGAACCTAAAAGAAGGCCAGAAGGGCGTGATCCTCGCAGGTGCTATCAAAGTTGTGACACCTCTGTTCCTGATCATCCCTGGCATCATTGCTTATCATATGTTTGGAACAGTAGACGCAGCAGGTCAAAGCTACGAAGCGGATACCATGTACACGCGTTTGGTTAACGAAGTACTGCCTAAACCCCTTGTCGGCTTCTTCCTAGCGGCAATGTTCGGTGCAATCCTATCGACCTTCAACGGTGTATTAAACTCGTCAACGACATTATTTACCCTTAACGTCTATAAACCAATTTTTGATAAAAAGAACAAGCTTTCTGATGAACAGTTGGTCAACAAGGGGCGAGTGTTCGGTCTGTTCATTGCAATTCTATCTGTGGGTATTGCGCCATTCATCATGTTCGCACCGAATGGCCTGTTCGATTTGCTACAACGCTTAGCCGGCTTATTCAGTGTGCCAATCTTCACTATCGTGTTTATGGGTTACATCACTAAGCGTGTGCCTGCGGTAGCAGCGAAAGTTTCATTGGCAGTATTTGTCGCTGCTTACGGTTTTGTGCAATTCACTCCTGCTTCAATGCACGATTACTTAGGTCCACTTAAGCCATTGGCTGAACTACATTTCTTCCACCAGCTAGCAGTATTGTTCGTGCTATGTTGCGGCATCATGTTCGCTATCGGTAAAGTACGTCCACGCGATACAGACTACGTATTGCCAGTCAACGAATCGATGGACATCAAGCCTTGGGAATTCCGCTTTGAAGCCTCTGCAGTAATTCTATACATGGTGCTCGGTGCCTACATCACCTTCTCTGACTTAGGTTTGGTCGCAGGTGACACGTCATTCATGGTGACTTACGCACTTTGCGGCATCGTCATTATTGGCGGTCTGTTTGCCCGCATTAGAAAAAAGAAAGCTCAATCAGCGCAACTTAATGCTCAGAAGACTCAGTAACTAACTTGCCACCCATAAAAGCCAAGCAGAGCCCATTATCGGCTCTGCTTTTTTGATTGTGTTCCTAATAAACTCACTGTTTCGCAAATATCACTATTTAGTGTTTCCTTCCGTAGACCGACATTCGAAAGTTGCATAGGTACAAAACCAGGTAGCCCTTCTACTCGTGTCAACCAGGTTTCCAAAACTGGACAGCTGGCTAAGCTTATTCCTCCCTCCGGCGCTAACTTGATATAACTGTAGAGTGCTAAATCTGCAATAGTAGGCTTTGTTCCAACAAACCATTGACGGCCGTGTAAGTAAGTTTCAAGTTGTTTTAGGAGCTTATGTGCTTCTAGAGTATGCGATGCACTATCTATGCTGCGATTAAATAAGTTCGCTGCACGAAGTTTAGCTATTGAACCTGCTAGTCGATGAGCAGCGAGAGATAGAAACTGCTCGATATGTGCACGCACCACTGACGACTCTGGAAGCCACGTCTGTTCTTTGTCATAAACACTAGCAAGATAAACCAAGATCGCGTTTGAATCAGAAATGACAACTTCATCATCGACTAATACTGGTATTTGTCCAAAGGGGTTAAGTGCCAAAAACTCTGGCTGCTGATGCTCACCGTTAGGTAAATCGACAGTAATGAGTTCAAAGTCCAATTCGAGAATATTTAATAGCATGTGCGCGCGGTGTGCATGCCCCGACATAGGGTGCCAGTATAGCTTTATCATTATTTTCTCCTAGCTCGTTGTCTGTTCTACATTTAAGAACAAGTTGCCAAGAAGAAAAACCCCGCTAACATGGAATGATAATTTCCAAAATGTTGATAGTTTATGGACACTATAGATGGAATGAGAACAGTTGTGGCTGTGATAGAGACAGGCTCATTTACTGCCGCTTCTGAACGTTTGGGTATTTCCAAATCTCTGACCTCCAAATATGTAAATCGCGTCGAAGAGCAACTCGGAGTCAAACTGTTTCATCGCACGACCCGAAAGCTCTCAATTAATCAGGATGGTCAAGAATACTACCTGCAAGCACAACAGGTTCTGGCTAAGTTTGATCAGCTATACCATCAACTCCATTCAAATAATAAAGAAGCATCCGGCTCAATACGTGTGACCGCTTCGCAGGGTTTTGCTGAGGAGTTATTAAGCCCACTTCTTCCTGAGTTTTACGCGCGATATCCAGATATTCAGATTGACATCATCGTTACCAATCAAAAACTGGATTTAGTCGAACAAGGCATAGACATCGCTTTTCGTGCCAGTGAACTCGAAGACTCCAACTTGAAGTATCGTAAGGTAATGTCCCTTCAAAGTTCTGTTTATGCGGCGCCTGAATTAGCGAAACAGTGCTACGATGGTATGGAATTAAAACTGTTACCTTGCCTTGTCGACAGCAACCTTCACTCAACAGCTCGTTGGCCTATAGCTAACACTGTGAAGCAAAGCAGTGCTTATCATAACCTCTCCGTAAACGCCGTTTTCAAAAGCAATAGTCCACGACTTATTCGCCAGTTGACGCTCTCTTCGGTTGGAGCAAGCTATCAGCCCGATATTATTGCTGCACCTTATGTGGAAAAGGGACTTCTGAAAAAACTTGATATCGGTTTCAAACCACTCAAGTATCCGCTGAACGCTCTATACCGTGGAGGGGCTTATCAACCTGAACGAGTGAGAGTATTTTTAGATTTTGTTGTGGATAAACTTGGTGCAATTGACAATAACTGACGAGTTGTAATTACCAAGGAAGCCTGACTCAAATCTGCCCCTTTTCAAGTTAACAATATCGTTGATGAACACCCGATTATCGCAGGTTTACCCTGTAAAGAAGGGCTATTCAAATTGTTAGATGTTGAGGCTCTAGGAAAATGCTAGAGCCTACCTTATGAGCTAACCCAAACTAGTTTGCAGCCTCTAATTCTTTTTCTGCTACCGATAACATCTCAAATTCCTCTTCTGCCGAGGTTGCGACCAGTTTGTTGCGGCTATAAAGACCATAATACGCACCACCAATCACAAATAGCCCCATAGTCATAAAAAATGCCGATGGGTCAAAGGCGTAAACACCTGTCATTGCAATAAGTGACAGAACAAGAGAGGTGCCTGAAGTCAGTACGCCACCTGGTGTTTTGTACGGGCGGTGAAGCTCGGGCTGCTTAATACGCAATAGAATATGACTAAGTGACATTAACGCATAAGATACCGTTGCCCCGACAACTGCCATTGCTAAGATTAGATCTCCTTCTCCGGTTAATGACACAGCGAAACCAAACACTCCCGGTACCACTAGAGCGCGAGCCGGCACTTTGTTTTTGTTGGTAAGCGACAGGCTTTGCGGTAGGTAACCCGCACGCGACAAAGCGAAGACCAAGCGGCTGTAGCCATAAATAATCGAGAAGAATGAAGCGATAAGTCCGGCAAGCCCTAGAACATTAACGGCCGTTGCAACCGTTGGGTTCCCAGTTAATTTCAAAGCATCAACAAGTGGAACGGCACTATTTGCAATGACTTCTGAACCGACCGCACCTGCAAGCAGCAGAACCACTAAGGTTGCGGTAACAAGCAAGAATAACATTGCGCCGATAATGCCTTTTGGCACATCTTTAGCTGGATTTTTTGCCTCTTCGGCAGCCAGTGGAACACCCTCTACCGCAAGAAATAACCACATTGCAAATGGCAGTGCCGCCCATACACCATACCAACCGAAAGGAAGTAGCTCAGTGGCTTGTGCGGTCGTCGGAGCGATATCAAAGAGCTTACTTGCATCAAACTCACTCACTAATACTCCAGCGGTCATAAGAATGGCGAGTACAGCTAATCCACTGATAACCATCATGACCTTGAGAGCTTCTCCCACTCCGGCCATATGAATACCGATAAAGATGGCATAAAAGATCGCGTAAACAAGGGGGCCATCGATACCCATTAATTCATTCACTGCCGAGCCAATAAAAATGACGATGGCGGCAGGCGCTAAAGCGTACTCAATTAAGACCGACAAACCCGTAAAAAACCCACCTGTTGGCCCCATTGCTTGTCGAGCGAAGCTATAGCCACCGCCTGCAGCAGGGATGGCAGCAGACATCTCCGCCAAAGAGAGAACAAGGGTGAAGTACATCACTGCCATAGCAATGGCCGCGATAAGAAAGCCTCCCCAGCCGGCTTGACCGATACCAAAGTTCCAACCAGCAAAGTCACCGGAGATCACATATGATACTCCCAAACCAGCTAGCAATATCCACCCTGCGGTGCCCCTTTTAAGCTGTCTTTGCGCCAAATAATCCTGATGTTCTGACATTGTAAATCCCTCTATCTTTGTGTGTTATCCAATTAAAAAATTGCTTATGTGCTTGTCATCCAACTGATCACCAACTTCTTCCTCGATACTCGAGCGGTCTTTAAGGTTGATTCCAGATAGCTCTAACCGACGGGCTTCCTTCAGTAGGTATATAGCTCGCTGGCACGCATCCTCATAAACCAAGCCTTGTGGCCGAATATTGGAAATGCAGTTTCTATCTGAGTCTTTTGAGCCTCTTCTGGCCTGCCAAGTCAGGTAGATCCCCATGCTATCCGGAGAGGTGAGTCCAGGACGCTCTCCAATTAAAACCAGCACAATCTTGGCTTGTAAGCACTCCCCAACATCGTCTCCTACCGCCACTCGGCCTTGATTTACAACAGTAATTGGAGCAATACGCCATGGCATTTCGTCTTCTTTTAGTGAAGAGAGTAGGTACTCAATGACGGGCTTGGCATGATTTTGAATTGCCACTGAAGACAAGCCATCGGCAACCACTATCGCGAGGTCAAACGGCGTCGATTCCGAGCGATGGATAGCTTGTAGATGCTTCCAACAAGCATCATCAAGCTGACGACCCAGGTCTGGCCTTTGTAGGTACATAAACCTGTCAACCGCTTTGCTGTGTGCCTTAATTGGTGGTTGAGAAGTGTGATGAATAACTGGGTTTGAATGACTGAGGTGTTCAATGAATGCGTCTATATCTAGAGCACAATGAACCGCGTCCATTGCCTGTGCATGGTCCAGTTGAAATGAAAGCAACTCTTTAGTTGGTACACTATTTCCGCTTCGGCCCAGTGCAATGCGTGCCGATGTAAAACTTCTAAGCTCATGCCAAGGGTTTTGAGTGACCACCTTGTCAATTGAGTGCTTTTCTATAGAAATAACCTTACCCATGTGCGCGCCCCCCATTAAGTTGTGCGAGAGCACCAGCAAATGAACCGGATAGACGTTCGTTTAGGCGTACCTCATTGACGTCATCAAAAATCTGCATCTGAGTTAGCCACTCTTCAAATTCCGGCGCAGGTTTTAGGCCCAATACCTTGCGGGCATAGAGCGCATCATGAAATGAGGTCGTTTGGTAGTTGAGCATGATGTCATCAGAACCGGGAATGCCCATAATGAACGAGCATTCGGCAACACCAAGCAGTGTCAGAAGGTTATCCATATCATTTTGGTCGGCATAGGCGTGGTTGGTGTAGCAGATATCACACCCCATCGGCAGGCCAAGTAACTTGCCACAAAAATGATCTTCAAGTCCGGCTCGAATGATCTGTTTTCCATCAAAGAGATATTCAGGACCGATGAAGCCGACCACGGTATTAACCAATAACGGATTAAAATGGCGTGCTACGGCATAAGCTCGTGTCTCACACGTTTGTTGGTCGACACCATGAAAAGCATTGGCAGAGAGCGCGGTACCTTGCCCAGTTTCAAAGTACATAACATTGCTTCCTACGGTGCCTCTATTTAGAGAAAGTGCCGCCTCATAAGCTTCTTTGAGCACCGAAAGGTTAACACCAAATGTGTCGTTGGTGCCTTGAGTCCCCCCTATCGATTGAAAGACGAGATCCACCGGAGCACCCATCTCTATTGCTTCAATTGTATTGGTCACGTGAGTCAGTACGCAAGATTGGGTTGGGATTTGGTAATGCTGAATGACTTCTTCCATCAGATTCATCAGCTTCACCGCCTGTGGTACATTATCTGTGGCTGGGTTAATGCCGATCACCGCATCTCCATTGCCATACATTAGCCCATCAAAAATAGTGGCAGCGATGCCATTAAGAGAATCGGTTGGATGATTAGGTTGTAGGCGAGTAGATAATCGACTAGGCAAGCCTATGGTGTTACGAAACGCAGTCACCACCCGACACTTTTTCGCTACCTGAATCAGGTCTTGATTGCGCATGATCTTGCTTACTGCCGCCACCATTTCCGGAGTTAAGCCAGACCGCAGTTTGGCAAGGGCGAGACTGTCGGCTTCATTACTGAGTAGCCAGTTACGAAAGTCACCTACGGTAAGGTGCTCAATTGGCTTGAATGCCTCTCTATCATGGCTATCAATGATCAATCGAGTGATCTCATCGTTCTCATAAGGAATCACAGCCTCATTTAAGAAAGTCTTGAGGGGTAAGTCTGCTAGTGTCATTTGAGCCACGACCCGCTCTGCAGCAGAGGCAGCCGATACACCCGCTAAAGCATCTCCAGAACGTTCAGGTGTCGCCTTTGCCATGAGATCTGCTAACGACTCAAAGTTAAAAACCAGATGTCCCTGCTGGCGACGATAAGTTGCTGTCATAAATACCCTCTCAATAAACTGGTTCAGTTCTTGCTGACTAACCTTTTGTGTATAAAGGGTAATTAAGCGATTTTTGAACCGATTGAATATCAAGAATTGGCAAATATAAAAAATCATTAATAAACAGTAATTTAAGGTGAAATTTCGCTAAGTTGGGTCAAATGGGTAGGTCATGAAATGATGAGAGAAAATAAACAATTAATGGGTCATGCACCTGATTTGTGCACGTTTAACACATTTGATGCAAATCAGCAGGCAGCCAGTCTTTTTAACTGGCAGCAAGAATATGACCAACTAAGCCGCGGCCGTTTTCTAGGTCAGATTCGTGAACGAAAGTTTTCTCACGTGCACCTATTTCAAGAAGACAGTAACCGAAAGCTCAAGCAGCAATGCCGCGTTAATAAAGGGATATGGTTGGGCCTCAGTGCAAACGATAGACCTTTACACATCAACCACGCTCAAGGCGACTCTGATAGCATTTTGGTCCGTGAGGATGGGGTAGATTTTGAGTTGCTTACGCCTGAAAACTTTTCTATTTATGGACTGGTTATTAGTCCGGCATTGGTCGAGAGGATTCAGCAGCAGCTAGAGGTAGAATCATTGACCAACAAGAGTCAGTTTCTTTCTTGCTCTCAACACTATACTCAACAAATCAAAGCGTACTTGGCTATGTTACTTTCCCCAAATCAGCCTCGCTGGTCTTTTGATACTCATCAGAGAATTGTTCAAGATATGTTGGTTGAGTTGTTTGCTCAGTCTTCTAGTAAAGGGACTCGAAAAGCCACCTCCACACAGCGAGAAGTAACCATGCGTCGAGTTAGGCAGTACCTAGATAAATCGCAGTATCGTAACCCCATTACCGTAACTGAGCTATGCGATGCTGTTCATGTTAGTCGTCGCACGCTGCAATATACTTTCGAATCTTGTTGTGACATTTCACCGAAACAATTTATACAAAGCGTGCGTCTCAACCAGGTGCGACGTGTTCTGCAAGATACCAGCGACCGACGTTGCATCAATGAAATCGCCTTCGACTTTGGCTTTTTCCATTTAGGGCACTTTTGTCAAAGTTATAAACAATTGTTTGGTGAATCGCCGATGCAAACACGTTCTAATGGCTAAGTATCAAAAGTTAGAAAAGAAAAAGATAGGCCATCATCATCTATTATTAAATTTAATAACACACCTCTTGTTAAGCAGAATATATGCTCTATCACGCTTTTGCCCCAAAACAATTCAGAGCAAAAGCTCTTACTTACTTCGAACCTAGTAATTTCACCTATCAAAAGTTATCCGAAGGAGTTTGGGTAACAGCATTTTTCTGAAATTATAAGGCATCATGCAATCTAATTTCTGTTAACTTTCATTAACCTATTGATTACACGTTGATGTGGTATGAGAAAGGTTGCATTATAGCAATATGAAAGGCGGCTAAAAGCCGCATAGAAAGCGTTATGTGCTACTACAAGAGGAGTATTAATGGATGTTACTTTGACAGCTGGCGTAACTTTGATCGACTTTTTAAATAAGTCATTGGATACGCTAAAATTAATTCAAAAAGATGAACCAAATTCTATGGAAATGCAACTGCATTTGGCAACGTTGACACAGCAACTGTCTTTAACCATGGTAGAAGCATCTCAATTGAATGGTATTCTTGCTCAAAAAAACGAGGAAATCAGGTCACTCCAAGCAAAACTCGATGAACGTCAATCTGTTCAATATGATAACGACACCGAAATGTATTGGGCTAATGGTGACGAATCTCCCTTTTGTACAAAATGTTACGAGGGTGATAACAAGCTAATCCATCTGAAATTCGTACCAGCTAGCCCTGCGATGAATGGGGACTTCTACATGCCAGGTTCGTCTGCTCATTATTACTGCACGACCTGTAGAAGTTCTTACAACAAAATACGCACATAACAAGCATTTAAGGTTTCAAGATACTTTTTCTAACCTGACATAAGCGTTTTAGAGTAACTATACTAACGCGTTTATGTCCAAAAACGTTTCATAGAGCCAAGTTTTGGGACAAAAGCGCCTTAGTTCATTCATTACTGGTACCCTTGCCAATCTTCTTCAATTTGCCATAACGCGCGGCTGCCCATTACTTCTCTGATTGATTGGATCACTTGTTCATATTGATCTGAGGAAAATCTAGACCACTTTGCAAGCTCAGCCTCTTTCCAGCGAGACTTCAGTCCTCCGATATTACTTCGGCGCAAAGCTTTCAACAACACGGCATCTATGGGAGGGTGCAAATCGGTGACCTTTACGTGCGAATCATATCCCCCGCAAACCAAAGCCGATTTTAAGTACATGTTGATTAATTTGGCTGCGATCCCATGAGTAAAGGCCAATCCAATTTTACTCGCTTCAGTAATAAGTTGTTCACGCCATAGGCGGTGCTGTTTGTTAATGTCTTCTCTTGCTGGTAGTTTATCTGGATCGTCAACCAATGTGTCTAGACCTATAGACTCGATAAGTTGTTTACCTTGTTCTACCGTAAACCTTGTCCCCTTAACACTTGATGCTCTGGAAGCTGCCCATGCAGAGAAGCGATGTTTATGTTCAGTTATTGTGTATGTCATTAGTTTAGTTTTTCTCGTGTAGGGACAAAGCGCCTCAGACCTACTAACTTCGAATAAGTCTTAGACTTTGTAGCAGCACTTGAATCAGTACCGCTAACAAAACAAGCGTAAGCTGAGACTAAGGCAGAAAAATCATGCCCATCTACGCTCCGCAACAGCGGCTACATCATACTCAGATTCATTATCTAAAAATGTTAATCGACCAAAATCCTTACACAAAGTATCGAGAAAAACGTCACTTTCCAGTGCGGTCTCCATAGGAACAGGCACAATGTCATCATCATGGAATTTGCTTAGAGGAAGACCATAGCACTCAAACGAATGATGCTCTTCATCGCTTAAAGATGACTTCACCTTATGTTCGAAAACTCTGCCATATAGCCAACATTTGATATTGCCAAGTGAAAATTCGACGAGTGGTTCTCCGTAATGAGAGTCATCTTTTCTGTCATTGGCTTTCATCATAGCGTGAACGGTTAATACAAGGGCGACGCTGTAAGACTTGTCTCCGATTTCTATTTCTGGGTTTCCAGTTTCACAACTGTGATCTGAAGCAGATAGTTCATATAGCTTTTCTTTTCTGATCTTGGCCGCATCAACTAACTCCGCTCGAAGGTAAGGATGAGAATGGGCTGTTCCAATGTATTGGTGCTGCTCTCCGAAAACCTTTGCAATGTCTTTTTTCAATTTCAGTGATTGGGCGTTAAACTCTACCGAAGATCTCGTTCGTTTTGCAGAACTCTCAACCGAAACATGTTTGATAGTGCATTTAAATGGACGGGTTTTGTTTACGTAACCCCAAAGTAGCGCTCCTGTCTCAACAGACACACTACTGCTTTCTTGGTGTTTAACGGAGTAGGCTTCTAAGCCTGCCATGATTAACTCAAATATAGCGCTTTTTGTTACAGAAATCGTTGCTACCATTATTTTCTCTTTATTTTGTTAATGACTTAGATTGGCATTTTTAATATTAAAAATGGTGCGTAATGCGATTTTTGAGTTTGTGTTCATAGCGTTCATATAACGCATCCCATACATCTTCACCAACCATGGTAAGCGGTACATACTCTGCAAAAATCACTCCATCGTCATCGGGGTATGCAAGCTCGGTATATTGATGCAAAGGTGCTTCTGCATTGAGTTCTAACCAACATTGAATACACTCCTCTTTGAACCATTTTTTGTCTATTAGATCCGGATCATCGCCTAACAAGTGGGTTAAATTAGGAGAATTAAAAAACGTGTGCTCTTGACTCTTAGTATCGAAAAGACAACTGTTGAAAAGAGCAATCGACCTTCCATCCCAGAGTTTGTATCGATGATACTGGCTTTCGTAGAATACCTGAACTCTATCTAATAGGTAATACTTGGAAAAAGCGTCTATTTCATAATGATGCACAGAGGGTACGTCAGGGGTAGCGGAAATATCATAGAAGTGTTTATGGCCGAACAAGTATCGATGGGTAAGTTTCACTGCAATTAATTCTGGCGAACCTCTTAAAGCGATATCGTTACATAACAATTGCTGTGATGAGGCGGCAATCTTACAGGCTAGATCATTTACAATTGTTGAAGCGACAGACTTTACCTCGTCTATCATTTTTAAGCTTATGTGGCCTTTTCCTGAAATACGTACCCCATTCGTCTTCTCTGGAGTATGTTTCGGATTTTCAAGGCGTGATTTCAATGACCAACTTATCGAATGAAAAGCAGCCTGTTGATCCAAATCTAAGTTTAGGTATTTACAGAAATTTTCAAGGTGAAGTTTGAAGCTCGCTAACAGTTCTAACCTTTCCTCTTCGAGCTCTTTGAGTTCTTCCTTCGTGATCTCTTGATAACCCGTATATGACATAATATTCACCCCATGAATTTATTTGGTCGCACCCGTAATATATACATCATTCAAGAGATAATCTTATGATTTTGACGAAAACTCAAGTCGTTAGGGGACAAAAGCGACTTAGGAATTAGCATAAGTCGCCAAGCTTTATATGATTTTCATTAGATTGAGGACTTAAATTGCTTCCACTACGATTTGTGTACGCTCTCTTTTTCTAGGAGAAAAGCCTACTCGACGAAAGTAGGCTTCGATTAAGTGTTGCCATTCCGAGTCATGGTGATCATCACTAGGCTCAAACTAGTCTGATCTGTACAAACATTCTTGCGCGATCATTGTAGGGACTATTTGATGTTGTTCGGAATCAAGTGACCCTTATAGGGTGGGAACTATTTGATGTTAACCAAAGAATTCAGCGAGCTGTTTTGCATCAGATCCTGAACGAGTATGCGAGTTAACTGATTATTAAAGTAAAAGAGCATGACTCCAAACAACCTAAGTAGTCGGTATCCGAATACAACGTTATCAGCTAGAGCTTGCCCATTTGATAGTTGTTGGTATACCTCTATGTACCTGACCAGCGTGTCCACTTCACGTAATTAAAGGTGATGCTCATTTATGACATGCCTTACGAAAGCAAGCTTGAAGCATTTTTCAAGATATTGTTGAGCGTTAACACTGTCACCATATCGATGGTTAATAGAGGCCTGTAGTTGGTTTGTGTTGGTCACTAGAACAAAGATTGCTAGGCTCAGATAATTCGCTAGTCGTAAGATATTTTTATATTCATTTGCCTTTTTCAAATAGGTAAACAATATAAACATCAATTACACCAATTATTGAGCGCTATCTCATACTAATTTAAAATAACTCGATATCCATCACCCAACCGTGAATTCAGTCTGTATAAATTATAAACAACCCATTAGCATCAAGCGATTAAATAGAATTGAAATACATTGTTTTAAATAAATTCAAGTTAGTTGCTTAGGACAATACATACAACGTTAGTTATGGATAAGGTGGTTAATATGGATACAGTATTCAAAAAGTCGATAGTTTGTGCAGCAGTCGCGAGTTTAGTCGCATGTGGCGGAGGTTCCGGGGGAGGCGACACACCAACTGGTGATACCGCTACCAGACAAGTAACAGCAATGGACGGACTGCTGTATAACGCAGTGATATTCAGAGACAACAACGCAAATCAACAGTGGGATTCAGGGGAAGCTCTACTTGGTTTGACCAATCAACAGGGGCAAGCAACGGTAGAAGCTGGTAATAATGATGTGTTGGGCGTTGTAACACTGATATCGGGTTCGCCAACAAGCCTTGCGATGGCACAGCAAGACGATTTATATCAAGGGGTATCTACCATTGATATGGATTTTCCAAATACTCCGATGGCTAAGGAAGTAACCTTAGTTGCACCATCTACAATTGACGTAATCTCACCTTACACTCATTTACTTTCGGTAATTCAAAACCAGCAGAACATCGATTTAGATGAAGCAGAAGCACTATTGTCTCAACAGCTCGACACTGAGGGGCTTAAATTCACTTTAAAAGAGGACTATATTAAAAATGGCTCCTCAGAACAGCACAAGGTTGCTCAACTTCTTACGGATGCAATGGCTGCTTCTCCAAGTAAAGTGATTACAGATTGGCAAGATTTTGTACAGGAGGCTGCACAAGTTGTGAATCAAATGGGCGAAGCTGAGTTAAACAATCCGAGCTTCAGACCCGCCTTAGATGGTGACAAGACAACGCAAGCTGTAAATAACACTAAGTTAGTCTTCAACCCAGAGGCATGGGATGCCTTAATGAAACAATGGGATAGTATAGGTGATATTTCAACGGGTGATTCAGGCATGTTTTTTACTATAGACTTGAATGCAATCCCTATCGAGGGCGGAACTGCGCCACTCTACGAAGACCCAGATAGACCAAATCAAGGCGTCGACTACTCATTAATCCATTTCTGGGCCCATGGAGCGAAACAAGAAATCAGTTTCGACAATCGATTAGATGTTAAAATTGAAGCGGACGGTACAACGCTATCCTTATCGTCTGATGAGATCTTTAAAGCGGAGCGTAATGATTTCTTCCTTGCCGCTAACGACTATAACGCAGACGGAGACTTAGTCTTCTCTATGCTATCACTATTGGATATCAATACCTCGTCTGTTAATAAATCGCCAACTGTGAGTGCCAATGCCCAGAATGATATCCAGCAATTGATTGATGCCAACTGGAATCTAGAAAAAGGCCAAGGATTTGAACAAGCTTTAGACTTATCACAGTGGTTTTCAGACCCTGAAGGAGACACATTAACCTACACCGTATCTGGTAGCTTGTTAGATGTAGGGTTGAGTGCTCAGCAAGATCAAAATAGCATTATAATATCCGGAGTTCCAGTACGCTCTTTCAGCGAAGAGAACATCCGTCATAGCTTGACGATTACCGCTTCGGATGGCTTTAATTTCACAACAGCTCAAGTCACTGTTCAACTACCAGAAGTGAATGAAGGCATGCTAGTAGATTCAAACCCGCTAGTTGGGAAAAGCTGGTACTTTATCGAAGAGGTACAAGAAGACGGTGTGACCAAAAACTACTGCTCTTACGTCCAATTCGCCGATGGAAAAGTCACGCAAACCTTAAGCGACGTCTATGACTTTTCCGGTTGTGGTCAAGCAGAGTCTCAAACCATCAATGCAACGTCATATAATGAGGTCAACTTAACCACGATAAAAGAATCGGTGTTTGTTTCTACCAAAACTTACACGGTTCGTTACCAACAACCAACAGACACAGGTATGGCCTATGCTGTATCAATCGACCATTACAATGGTCAAGATAATCATGATGTACGCATGTTCTATAGTAATAAATCGGAAGTGGAACAGAGACTGGATATCGATTCTAACCCGGCACCTTTTGAATATGCATTAGCGATAGGCGAAAACGTTGAGCAAACAATGGTTACCCCAGAAGTTGGCGACAACTACATCAAGTTAGCTTTTGCTGGCGATGTTAGTTGTGACCAATTGAAGGACCATTTCAGATTGAATCAAATAAGCAGCAATAAACCGAATGTCTTTGGCGGTAGCGGACTTTGTTTGGACAATATTGACGGAATCGGTGCTGATCCACACTATGTACTAGAACTTATGGGTGATAACACCTTTACCCAAGGTGAAACTTACTACGTCCACCTTCAGTACCGAGAAGGGGATGCCAAAGAATACGGCGAGTCATTAAAGCTGAATTTTATTAAAGACTAAATCATGTAGGTAACATTGATATTGGATATGAAGGGCTCAAACTACTTCCTTCTTGGATATTACCCTTAAACATAAAACGCCTGTTATTTTGATCTCGAAAAAATCAAAGATAGCAGGCGTTATTTTTGTATCCGTTACATTATGTCGCCATGCTTTGGGACAAAAGCAAGCGAGGAGGCTACTTTATGGCCATTGACATACTTATTACTCACCTGATACTTTACAGACTAGGTTTGACGCCACCTAGACCTGACTCGTGGTCAAGGCGCTTTCATCTTAACTAATGAATCAGTACTCATTGGGATTAGTGCATGAGAGTCACATTGCATGTCTTTAGCCCAATAAACGAGGATTGATAAATGTCTAAAAAAAACAAGTATCCAGTTTACCCTTCACAGCTTAAACAATTTAAAGAATCAGCTAAGCAATTTGCAGTCCTGATTTCTAATGAATCAGAAACTTCTCTAATTTCAGCTTTCAAGCGAAATGATTGGCTTTCCCTTGCGTTAGGCCATAAAGGCCATAGTGACCTCACCTTTTTTGCAAAGTCTTGTCGTGACGCCGACGCTTCTGAAGAGTTGTATTTGTTCTGTGATGATGACCAACTTCAGAGTGCGATTATTGACACTTTCTCTTTAAAGTTTCCTGATGTGTCCAAAGAGGCTATTGAAAGTGCAGCATTTCAAATAAGAATGGATGAATATACCAGAATGTTAAATATGCCATTGACAGAAGAAGAAAGTGAAACGCTATCAAAACTTGGTAGTTACGGTATGGACGATACGTATCGTGGCTAAGCTTAGAGGGGATGGAAACGTATTGGTCGGAGTGTCCTGCTTAGGGGCAAAAGTGATTTAACCTTTAGAGTCATCACAATTTAGATGTCAAACCGCAGGGCTATGATGATCGTGAGCTGTTTAAAAGTGGTTTTGACATTAGATGTCAGCTCCATCTTATCGTCAGAATTCTCAGGTTATGGTAATCGTGACTGGTTCAATAGTGGTATTGATGTTTGGGGCATCTTGTGAGGGCTCTATATTGAGAGCAGATTTTCACAGTGGCAATGTGATAGGTTAGCCCTATACTTTATGTAATTTTTGAGAGCATATTAGTGAGTGCCTTATTTCAGATAATATCCGACCTGCATGAGGAGTTCTGCGGAACTACTATCATGGATTTAGTTAATCCTGGTGCTGATATTGTGATTGCTGCCGGCGATATAACACATGGTGTCGGGCTAGCAGAGTTAGCATTGCAAGCTGCAAAATCTAATCCAGATATTGAGTTTATTGTTATTGCTGGCAACCATGAGTTCTATCAGAGAGGCTTTGATTATCAGGATTACCTGTCTTGCGTTCCTCTTTGGAATAAATTAAGCAACAACCTACACTTCCTAGAAAACACTTCTGTAGTCCTTAGCAAATTTGACCTTGAGTTATTTGGTGGAGTTGGCTGGTCTAATATTAGTAAGCTGAACGACGTCAATACACTTTCTTTACAGTTGAAAGTTCATGACTTCAAAAGCATCTCTGTAAATAACCAAGTGCTGACACCCTCGAAAATGAGATCACTGAACCGTGAGTTTAGAAACGCTTGTATTAAATCTATGTTAGCTTCCACAGCACAAAACAAGCTGGTTGTGACCCACTTCCCACAATCCGTTGAACTGAGGCATTCAAAATATCCAGTAGATCTTTTGACGTGTTATTTCTGTTCTGACGATAATGAGTTAATCCGAGAGCTAGCTACGCACGGTGTGGGAGTGATGGTAAGTGGACATACTCATGACAATTTCGATTGTATTGTTGAGGGTGTTAGGCAAATCTCTAATCAGATTGGCTACCCACACGAGGATGGCAACAGAAAAAGCCTCCTTAATTCACGAAGATTGTTTAGGTTATTTAATTGACCGTGTTTAATGCTAATAGCATTGAATGTGGTTACGTATGCTTGATTTTTGTTCTTTGAGGGCAAGATGTGAGCAAAAGTATCTGTTTTATCTGATTTTTTATCTATCGTACTCATAATTTTTTTATTTCTGACCTATTTTAGATGAGTTAATGATTCATGGTGGTCTACGGCAATAATGAACGATTTAATAGTGGTTTTGACATTGGGATTATCCTAGATCTGGTGATGTACATATTCATTGAAGTGACTCACGCGGTAGCTCGCTTTGGGACAAGAGCGCCTTAGTGCGACTGCTCTAAAACACTTCTGCCCCAAAGCTTGCTAGAGAGCAAAAAGTAACTGCTATGCATTTAGCAATTTTGTTCTATCTTCACTATCACTTGCTACCTATACTTTCATTATGTTTCCACTATGTAGATTGAGTCGGTAAGAATGCATGAACAATTTAGTTATCAACAAAGTGCGCACACGCTAGGGTTGTGTTCATTTTCAGCAAAGATGAAAGACTTTAGTTACGGTAAGCATGCGCATGAAGAATTCAGTATTGGTGTAACTTGCCGTGGACGACAGGATTTTTTTAGCAATGGTGCTTTTCATAAAAGTCAGGCAGGAAACGTAATCTTTTTTAGTCCAGAGCAGGTTCATGATGGGCATGCTGGAGATGGAAAAGATATGGAGTATGAAATGCTCTACATACCTGATTCGATAATGATGAGCCTGATGCAAAGCATAGGTAATGTATCTAAGGATCAGTCTCGGCTGAGAGAGGCATCCTTTTATGATCTGATTTTGCAACGACAGGTTATGTCTTTTTCACGTTCTATGAACTCAGAACAACCACTTTCTTCATTAGAGGAAGAACACCTCTTACTAGGCATTGCCCATTCAATAGTTCGTCTAGGTGGCGGTTCGTTTATTGAGAAAGTGGCTCATGGGCGAACAGAGATGCTCTTAGAGCGAGCAAAGGAGTTTATTCACTTCAACCTTAATCGAAAGATAGACATTGAAGAGATATCAAGTGCCGCCAATATGTCTAAATATCATTTCATTCGACTGTTTAGTAAACAGTTTGGCATGACGCCACACCAGTATGTACTCAGCAATAAAATCAACCGTGTAAAACGCGAGTTAGAGTTAGGTGACAACGCTGCGAATATTGCTTTTAAGTACGGTTTTTCCGACTTAAGCCATCTTAATCGTAACTTTAAGAACACGTTTGGCATCACGCCGACTCAATACCAAAAACAACTCTCGCTTTAGCTTCAACTAAAGCATCTACTAAAAGATAAAAACTATGCTGGACATAATTATTTATGCTCTAGGGGTCATGTATACCCCCGGGCCAGTCAATGCTATCTGTTTAAACAGTGGTATACAGAAACAAAGTTCAATATTTGGCTTTAGTCTCGGTGTCTCAATCGCCATGTTTGCATTATTCGGTACTGTTTCGCTGATTGGTGAGGCATTAATGAATGATGCTTTCTTACGATGGACGGCAATATTGGGCGCTATCTACATTCTTTGGTTGGCATACAAAATATTCTTCAGCCGAGTAGGTAAAGTTGAATCAGAGCCAAGCCAAAGCATGAGTCTGCAAGACGGTTTGATGCTTCAGCTTCTCAATCCCAAAGGCATTACGGTTGCATTGCCTATTGCCACCGTTCAATTCCCATCAGCAGGTATTACAGGCGGATATATCTATGTATGGTGCGCTATTTTGGCACTACTTGCGTTTGGTGCTCCTACTGCTTACTACATTGCTGGACGCCTAATTGGCAAAAAGATAAACGAAACTAACTATCTGGCTGTAATGAACAAACTAATGGCAGTGCTGTTGCTGTTTGTTGGTTTAAAGATGGGTGTACCACCTGTCATTGATTTAGTGTTCTGATTAATAAGAGGTTATATGCAATTTGATTCTAAGTTTGTCATTGTTGTGGCAGAGGATTTACCAATCTGGCAGAAATTGAATGTTGTCAGTTTTTTGTCTGGTAGTATCACTTCAACATCAGCGGTTGAGACTGGTGAACGATATGTAGATGGGAGTGACAACACCTACTTACCGCTTTGTATTCAGCCAACAATCGTACTAAAAGTGAAGAGAAATAAGTTGCCTACTTTTATCCAACGCGCTAATCGCGCAAATATTGAAACCGCAATATTTATCGAAGATATGTTCGCGACAGGTCATGATGAAGCGAATCGAAGTACCGTTCGATACTATGATACGGAAAGCTTGCCTTTGGTCGGTATTGCTATGTGCGCGGAGAAAAAAATAGTGGATAAAGTTGTCAAAGGTGCGAAGCTTCACGACTAGTGTTTAAGTAAGCTACACCTTTAACAATCCTAAGTCAGGGTGAGGAGTCAGAGGTAAGTCTGACTCACTTATGTCCAAAACCTTCGCGGCGAGCACTTCATAACTCAAATCTGCCCCATTTCGAGTTTGCGCAACAGATTAGTTGTGTTTGTTAGACCTAAATCGCTAATAATAGGCAATGCCTCAATCGAATCATGACTCGAACGGCCGAAAACACTTACCACAATCTATAAAAGTTTATGTACTATGCCACCTACTGGAAGCATAGCGGGCATAATTGACATGAACTTATCTCAAATTGATCTAAATTTACTCTTCATTTTAAAACATTTACTCGAAGAAAAGCATGTATCCAACACCGCGATGGCTTTAAATATGAGTCAGTCTGCGGTGAGTCGAGCACTTAAAAAGATGCGTATTTTCTTCGATGATGAGTTGTTAGTGCGCAAGAAATACGGTTATGAGCTGACACCAAAAGCGGAGTCAGTAAAGCACGATATCAATAATGTGATTAGCAGCTTAGAAAAACTCGCTCATAAAGACTCATTTGATCCGAGTACCGTATCAAGCACTGTCAAGATTTACGGTCTTCTACCTCAGATTAATACCTTAATGCCCAAGGTTATTGCCAAGATTCGAAAACAAGCGCCAAACCTTACGGTGAGTTTAGATTCGGCACCAAAACGTCATTTTGATGCCCTAGTAGCGGGAGACGTTCATTTCGCCCTCTCTTCTCATCAACCACCAAGCTCAGAGCAGAATATCTATCGTATGGTTGTTGCTAAGCGAACTTTCCGCTTACTGATGAACAAAAAGCACCCACTGGCAGAGCAAGAGCTTACCCCCGAGAAACTCGCCGACTTCGATTTTGGCCAAGTTTCTTTGCAGGGCGAAAAGCGATTATCGTTTGAACATAAGTACCAAGAGCTTGGTTTAGCCAACAAAAAGCAACGTTTATCTGCTCCTGTCCAGCTGAGTAATTTTAGCTCCGCACCGAGTATCGCCGCGGAGACAGATATTATTTTCCATCTACCCACACCTTTTGCAGAAGCTGCTTGTCAAGATCCTCGATTAATTGTACGTGAAGTCCCTAAAGCGCTGCAGTTGGATTTTCAAGAGGTTTACTTGTATTGGCACAAACGCTTTAACGATGACCCTATGTGTGAATGGGTAAGGGACATATTTAAGCAACTCTACGTAGGAAAAGACACCTTATCTTAAATGCAATATCCGGGTAAATTGCTTGTGATTATTCGCCTGGTGGATAGTGATATTCTCTTCCTGTGATAAGGATTGCCTTGTCAATGAATATGACCATCAGGTTTAATTGAGAATAATTATTAAATGTAATTACATTCTAAGCCAACTCAATATGAAACCTCTTTTCTCATACTCGCTACTCTCTAAATCAGTTGTTTCTGCATGTATTTTGGTACCCATGGCCTGTGTCGCCAACGACCAACTTGCCGATTCGGGTACCAATACAACGACAATGGAAACTATGGTGGTTACTGCTTCTGGGTACGAACAACTTGTAACAGAAGCGCCAGCAACAATCAGTGTTATAACGCGAGAGCAACTTGAAAGTCGCTCTTACAAAGATCTCACCGACGCTCTAACTGACATCCCAGGCGTGACTGTGACTGGCGGTGGCGATGGTCAAGATATCTCTATTCGCGGCATGCCTGCTCAGTATACGGCCATTCTTGTTGATGGCAGAAAGCAGTCTGGGAGAGAAACTCAAACGAATGGCAGCACGTTTACCGAACAAGATTGGCTCCCACCGCTGAATGCAATTGACCGAATTGAAGTTGTTCGTGGACCAATGTCTACCTTGTATGGTTCAGATGCGCTGGGTGGTGTAATCAACATCATCACGCGTAAAGACTATCAAGAGTGGCACGGTAGTTTGCGTGCAGAGACGACTCTTCAAGAAAATTCGAAATCTGGGAATAGCTACCAAGGACAACTTTACCTTGCAGGGCCAATCATTGATGGTTTATTGAGTGCATCTGTAACTGGACTGTATCAGGAAAGAAATGAAGATGAGATTGTCGGTGGCTATGCAGGTAAGACACTCGATAACTATCGTGCTTCTTTGTACTTAACACCAACCTCTGACGACACTTTTACTCTGGAGTTCACCAATCATAACCAAGAGCGAGAGACCACTTTAGATAAGTCAGTGGAGCGAGAGTCTCAAGTTGCAGTAAGGGAATATGAGCGCCAATCTATTGGTTTTGGACACGACGGTAACTATTCTTGGGGCTCGAGCTCTTCATTTATCAGTAATGAAACAGTCAAAAATATCGGTGCAGATAAAGAGGTCGAGAATAGTCACATCAATACGCAATGGGGACTGCCAATTGATGACCACTATTTAACATTGGGGGCGTCTTTTGAGAAGAAAGACCTGACTGATAATAATCTATCCTTGGCATCCGTGAACAAACAGTGGGCTGTCTTTGCTGAAGATGAGTGGTATATCACTGATGATTTTGCTCTTACAGTTGGCTTACGCTACGACGACAATGAAATTTTTTCGGGGCAGTTAAGCCCAAGAGTTTATGGGGTTTGGTCAGTTGACCAAAATTGGGCGCTAAAAGGTGGTGTATCTACAGGCTATCGAGCTCCAAGCCTAACTGAAATGGATGATGATTGGGTTCAAGAAAGTTGCAGAGGTCGTTGTTCCATTTACGGTAATCCAGACTTAACGCCAGAAACTTCAGTAAATACCGAGATGGGTTTGTACTATGCAGATAATCGCGACCTATCCGCAAATGTCACTCTGTTTTATAGCGACTTCAAAGACAAGATAGAAAGTGAATTTGTTGACCCGAATTGTACTGACAGTAGAAGCTGCGACCGCACCTACGTCAATATTGATGACGCTATCAGCTATGGTGCGGAAAGCTCCGTTTCTAAGGGCGTTACAGATTCGATCACACTAAGCGCAACTTACACTTTCACTCGCAGCGAAAAGAATACCAATGATGAAAATGATGGTTTGCCACTTGTTCAAGCGCCTGAGCATCAGCTCTCTGTCAATGGTGATTGGGCAATACGTGATGATATCGGTTCATGGGCACGCGTAAATTATCAAGGCGAAGAGAAAGATAACGTTACGAGTACGAGCTCTAGAACCTTAGCGCCTTCTGTGACTTACGTTGATCTTGGTGCAAACTGGCATGTCACTAAGAATGTGAAGTTAGTGGCGGCTGTTTACAATCTACTTGATAAGCAGACTACAGAAGAAGAGTTTGGCTATATTGAAGATGGTCGACGCTATTGGTTAGCCGCTGAAGCGACTTTCTAGTTAATTGTTTCTAAACGAAGAACGACACCATGAATACGAAGATAAAATCTGCGATAGCTTCTCTACTACTAATGCCGCTTGTCAGCATGGCAGGGGAGTTTAACGTAGAGAAAGACATTTTGTTCAAAACCATCGGTGAACGAGAGATTAAGCTTGATCTCTATACACCATCGGCTGAAGCAACGACTCAATACCCGTTGTTGGTTTGGGTACATGGGGGGGCGTGGAAACGTGGAAGTAAAGATGCAATTCCAGAGAAAAACCCTCTACTGCTTCAATCTGTATTGAACGAAGGATATGCATTAGCGTCCGTTGATTACCGCTTGAGTGGGGAAGCGAATTTCCCTCATCCGGTTCAAGACATCAACGATGCACTGAACTATCTACACGATAATGCGGAGAAGTTAGGTATTAACGCTGACAATCTTGTGATGATGGGGCGCTCTGCTGGCGGGCATCTAGCGGGATTTATTGGTGCGACTAACTCGGCATACAACCTAGTCGATTTCTATGAGCCACCAAAGTACAAGGTCTCTGCCGTGGTGAGCTTTTTTGGCCCTACCGATTTACTTGAATTGGGCAATAAAGGTGGCAAGAAAACCAGCAAGAAATCGTCAGTGTCTCGTTTCTTAGGGGATATTCCAAGCAACATTCCAGAACTTGCCAAGCAAGCATCAACGACAAGTTATGTGAATAAAAATACCCCACCATACATTCAGTTACATGGCACCCTGGACAAACGAGTACCGTTATCTCAAAGTGAAATACTTAAAGCGAAGCTTGATGAGCACGGAGTCATCAACCAACTTTACATTGAAGAGGGTGTCGGACACAGTGCACCAGTCTTTGATACTGAGAAATATGTTCCTCACGTTTTGGACTTTTTGAATACGCACTTTCCGAACGAACAGATCTAATCAATACTCGATCTAAAAGTGTAGACAGCTTTATACGAAGCCAATTGTGATTACAGTTGGCTTTTTCATATCTATCGGTTGGAGTTCTGAAAATTCAGAATAGTGATTAAGTAGCTTATTATTTAGGCAATGGTCAAGTTAACTAATAGCTATTTTGAAGTGATACTCTAACGCATGTTTATCCCATTTTAAAATGACTCATTTCTGCCTCTTTCTTGTTAAGTTAAATAATCATCCATGAGCTGTATATCTGATTTTTCATGAACAATCGAGTAGAAACCTTGCTAGTTATTGAGTTAGGTTGCATTTTACTACTTTTGGCCCCGTTCACTTAGGATCGTCTATGATACATATATGCTCAGTACTTTTATTATTGTTTTCTAGTGCTTCAATTGCAGGTCAGATGTACAAGCTTCCGTCTGGTGAAAAAATAGAAATCATTGGTATTGAATATGGGTATGTCAAAGGGGCAGATGAGTGGGTATATACGCTCAAGTATTTGACTAATGATCTCAGCGACATGGAAGTACTATGTCAAAGAGCAAATTACTTGTGGCCAGTGGTTAAGCAACAAGTAGAGAGCAAGGGGTGGTCATGGGCAAGCGTGAAAGCTCAAAAGATCACTGAACAATCAGACCTTTTGCTTGGTTCGGGGACAAAAACCGAATATGCCGGGTATGCAATCGGTTTTAAGAAAGACGAATATGGAAATTGGGTGGATGTTGGAGAAAAGTGTTCTCAAAATTAAACAAAATTCGACAGAATATTGGGAGGGAGTATAATCTAAAACTCACCCATATAATTCCATCCAAGGCCTACATTGCTACCGTCCGTAATCCTGTGCTCTTATTGACTTTATGTTTTTGAGACAGGACTAAGTAAGTAATATTTTTAAATTTGAGATAATTTTTCTTATCCCCCTTTATTACCCTCAAAGATGTTTGTGTTGGTATAATGGGCTTCGCTAAGAAGCTTTTGCTCCAAACCGTTTCAGAGAGTGTGGTTGGTGAGTCTATACAGTTCATAACGGCATCCTGACTAAATACAGCGCATCGAAATAAACATGAGAGTCGAGATTTAATGTATCAAGCAATGACCAACATACTCACCCTCTCCAAATAAAAGGGTGAGTAGACAATAATCCAGAACCAATTAGGCCCAATCAGAAGATGGAAATATCAGTCTAGATTAACTTGAAAACACTTCTTTTAAGTGTGCTTTATACCTGTCAAAGTCGTTTTCTATCTGAGGTTTTTTTATAACATCATTGCACATAAATGTGCTCAAGGGGGACATTCCCAAAAACTGATGTGCTTTATGAAATGGTAAGTACACACCATCAACGCCTACCCCTTCAAAAAACTGAGATGGATCAGTAAAAGCTTCTTGTGGGGCATTCCATGTAACCGAAAGCATATACTTTTTCCCTTGAATCAACCCACCTGAACCATACATTGAGTTGCTATCAATTCGTGTTCTGCCATCACTTTGATACAAACGACCGTGCCCAATAGTAAAGACATCATCGATATATTTTTTTACGATCCAAGGTGTTCCCATCCACCATGCTGGGTTTTGGTGGATCACAACATCTGCCCATAACCACTTTGCTATTTCAGTCTCTATGTCGTAGCCGCTATCAACCTCAGTAACCTCTACGTCGTGGTTTAGCTCGGTCAAATAGCTCACAGCTAATTCGACTAAGCTACTATTAAGTGCTCCTTGGGAGTGAGCAAACTTTTTACCACCATTAACAATTAATACATTACTCATTTTAATCGTCCCACTGTGGAGCAAGACCATCAGGACTAACTTGACGCCCGTTACGCTCAAGGCTATCGATTAATTTGATATCCTCACTCAATAGTTGAATCTGTTGAGCTTGAAGATTACTAATGAGGTTCTCACGCTTGGTTGAAGATGGAATCACTGCAAATCCCTTTGCTAGCGCCCACGCGAGCACAATTTGCGCAGGCGTTGATTGGTACTTACTTGCGATATCAATAATCGTTGAGTCCTTTAAAGCTTCGCCATAAGCTAACGTCATGTAAGAGGTCACTTGAATGTCATTTTCTTGCATAAATGACACCAGCTTGTGGTTTTGCAAGAATGGGCTTAGTTCAATTTGGTTGGTTGCTATATTTTCCTTGCCCACCGCATCAAACGCTTTATTTAACAACTCGATATTGAAGTTTGATACCCCAATTTGTTTGGTTAATCCCAACGATTTTGCTTCAAGTAACGCTTGCATATACTCTTCGACGTTGTTGTTTGAACCCGGCCAATGAATCAATGTTAAATCGACATAGTCAGTTTTTAGTTTCTCTAGGCTCTCTTTGAGGCTTGGAATGAGCTTATCCTTAGACATATTATCTACCCAGATTTTTGTCGTGATGAACAACTCTTCTCGTGGCAACTTAGATTCAACCAGTGCTTCTCCTATGCTCGCTTCATTACCATAGATTTGAGCGGTATCAACCACACGATATCCAACTTCCAATGCGTTGCGTACTGAATTTTTTACCACTTCACCCTCTAAGCGAAAAGTGCCTACACCAAATGAAGGTACTGTCATTTTTATCTCCTAAGTATTTATCTTGTCTTTGTTGTTGGCACTAACTTTACTTGATGATTTTGATTCCCTAAAGTAAACATTAGTTAATTATAAAATTACAAAAGGTAACGAATGAAATCGACCTTGGATGAAATGAAAGCTCTAGTCGCAGTTGCCGATACTGGAACTGTGAGAGGAGCGTCAGAGATTCTTTCTATAACACCAGCTGCGGTGAGTAGAACTATTTCTAGGCTCGAAGCGAAACTAGAAACCACCTTATTAAACCGGACTACACGTAAATTGAGTGTCACTTCAGAAGGCAGTATCTACCTGAAAAGAGTACGCAAAGTGCTCGAAGAGGTTGAGTTAGCAGAAGTGCAGTTGAAGCACCAGAAAGAGACGCCCTCAGGTTTTTTACGCATAAATGCAGCCACGCCCTTCGCGATTCATGGGCTTGCTCCGTGCATTTCGCGTTATCAATCCCTTTACCCTGACGTTGAAATCGAGTTGACGACAGATGAAGAAAACATAGATTTAGTTGGTAAGCACACCGATATTGCTATCCGCATCGGGCAGCTGAAAGACTCCTCATTAAGAGCAGTATTTATCGGTAATAGCAGAATACGTATTGTTGCTAGCCCTGAATATCTGAATGAATTTGGTACACCAAGTAGTATTGATGAGTTGTCCAACCATAGGTTATTAGGTTTTAGTCGGCCTGAGATTTTGAAAAACTGGCCGCTCAAAGATGCAAACGATAAGATCTTTAGAGCAACGAGTGACTTGCAAGCCGACAACGGTGAGGTGATCCGGCATCTAGCGTTAAGCGGAGCTGGCATCGCATGCTTGTCTGACTTTATGACATTTAGTGATAGAAGAAATGGTACCTTGGTAGAACTGTTCAAAGAGTCTTCACTCAAGATAGAGCAGCCCATTCACGCTATCTACTATAAGAACTCAGCAACATCTCTAAGAATTTCATCGTTTATTGAATTTATCAAGGCGAACTTAAATGTTGAGAAAAACGAGTTTATGTAGCTTTTCTTTCGCACGAGAGCGAACCATGACTTAAATACACACCATCCTTCGAATAACTTGATGCGTTTGCGCTAAATCATTCAGTCTGCCCGATGAGATAACCTTAAGCGGCTTTCTTCCATTAAAGAACACGCTTCTGCTCGATCGGTTTATAAAGCTTGCTTACGCTGAGCTTTCTCGATAAAGCAGTTGCAAGCACTCATCAATTTCTGTGATGTGTTTAACTCGTTGCTCTGCTTCTGGTGCACCAGTCTCAGGGAAGATGGGTGCTATTTGACTTGGTGTCGCTCCATAATGCGAAGGATTACAACAAACTGTTTCGTTCCAAAGGTTACTTTTGGCTTAACTTAGCTATTTTCTTTGGCCAAGGATCTTCAAATGTTGCTCCTTGTTGCCATTGCTCCAATTCCGCATCCGTTAAAAAGCAGTTTTCCAGCGCATCGATAAACACATCGACTTCGTTTTCTTGCCCAATCACTGTTAAGCGACAACGACGATCACCAAAACGGCTTTCAACGCTGTCTATCTTATCTTGCAGGATTTGACGATGTTCATCAGTGAAGTTTTGCGATTCGTCATTGATTACTGAAGCGCGCCAAAAGCCTGTGATTTCAAGCCCCATATTACCGTTCGCTTGACTCCAAAGCAGTGAAACATCGTCTCGATTTGGGAACCAAAAGAACCCCTTACTGCGGAAGACACCTTTAGTTAAATACTGATGGCAGGTATTCCACAAACGCGCAGGATGAAAAGGTCGATCATCTTTGATCACTTTCGCGACAAGGCTTTGTTCGTCTTTATCAGAGAGATTCAACGGCTCATTCACCGTCTCACGAAGTTCTGCGATTAACTGCTCAACGAGGAAGAAATTATAGTCTTGATCACCTTTCAACATGCGGATATCCAAGTTTCCCCATGACGTTTTGATTATCTCGGTATAAACATTAAGCGGGTGAATCGCCTGCGCGATGTTGCGAACGGTATTGTCATCCACTTTGTCCGTCTTGGTAAGCATGACACGGTTTGAGAACATGATTTGCTCTACCAACAAGTTTTCAACGCCGCGAACACCCTGCTGCACCTTCTCCTGCCACTTCGGAATTAAGACAGAACCTTGACGATAGTCATCTCGCAACCAAGTCGTATCCACCAACGTAATCACGTCTTTGAGAGCGAATGGTGCGTTATTTTTGAAATACTCAACCAAAGGCAAAGGATGACTACTGCCCGACGTTTCGATCACAATCCATTCTGGCGATTTTTCTACGCAGAGCTTTTTAAGGGCTTTATCAAGCTTCCTTACACCACTTTGGCTGCTGATGCTATCTCCACTGATCGTGACAAAGTTGCCCTGCTCTTCACTCACCGCATCGGTATTTAAGATAAGCACGCCATCGACGTCTAACTCACTCATGTCATTCACAATAACGGACAGTTCAACACCAGAAGAATCGGCTTGTTGAAGAATATTGCGTAAAAACGTGGTTTTCCCTGACCCGAGAAACCCATGCAAAATAGTGACTGGAATTGATGGCATACCTTTGACCTGCAAACTCTGAATAAACCAACGTTATAACATAACAATTTAATGAGTTATAGAAGGAATACAATTGCTGTCTTAGACTGAAAGATTAAGAGCCGGTTAAGACCACAGAGGCTGGTGTAACAAAACTCACCTTCGTTTCTTATCATGTGTCACCACCAGCAAAGGCCTGACTATTGATAAAAATAATAAGTGGTTACAAAACAACCATTGCTTTGTTTATAAAATTGGAGAAAGATGACAATACAGTGATTTATAGGAGGTGGTGTTATGACTTTAGTTCTTACCGTTCTTATTTTCATAAGTTGTATTGCGATGCTCGCAATTGGTGTGATGTTCTCACGTATGCCGATCAAAGGCGGAGGTTGTTGCAAATCGTCCAATGTTGCGGATGTAGGCGCACGTAAAAGGCAATCCCGCAAGGATACATCGTGTTCCAGTACATCAAGGTCCAGATAGCAGTTTTTCATGTCGTTCGTGCCGAGCATAATAATGACCAAGTCAGGCCGATGAGATTCCAAGCAAGGGCGTAAATAACGCAGGCGAGTTTTCCATACCTGTAGTTATTCATTTATTACTAATTTAGCAAAGTCGCTGGCAAACTTCTTGTCCACAAATGTTTCGGTTCATGCTGACCGAGTGGGATGACCGGACGTTATAGTGGCTGGAACAATTCTAGTTGACCGCCAGACTCTATGTTGACCAACAACTCCGATAAGGATCGTAGATTTGGAATATGGCTTATTCCAAATCCGTATTTGATTCCTCAATCAAGGTTCGTGAGTAATCATCCAACAGCAGAGCAAAGGTGTTGACACTGTGGTCGCGGTAAATGCCCGCTTTAAAATAGGGGCCGAGACAATCGACATAACTGGTCGGCCCGTGGTGGTTCACTACACGTTGGTCATTAATGGTAATGGCAAGGTAGCCATCAGAGTTAGGCGTCCACTTCACCTTGACATCAAACTGATACCAGCGATTCTTTTCGATCGGCGCGCTAAGGTAGTGCTGAGTTCTCGTCATGCCGTGTTTGTTGTCGCTGTTCACCACCAACTGACTAGTTTGGGAGCGTATCAGAAAACGGTCATTACGCAGTTCAATCCCAAGGTTAGGGCTACGGCTGATTTCATTCAAATGACGATCTGGCGTGGCATGCCACTGAGCAATTAAAGCGCGCACATTGTCGTGCTGCCATTGGTCAGTGATCAGCACTTTAAACCGATAGTGTATTGGCTGATTGAACGGTGCTTTATAGCGCTCGTACACTTCCGCTCGATAAGCGTACCCAGAGCGAGTGTGAAATTGATCGCCGTCTCGCAATTCTAATCGCAGTACATTATTGTTTGAGTCCATCGGATCTTGGACTATCATCGCTGAGTGCGGGTAACCAAAATGTCTTCCCCAACCCTGCAAATCATCAAATGGACTGTGCCATTGATGCGCTGTGTCATCGGGTTTGATATCAGGGCAGCTCAAATGAGCGACCGATTGCTCAGCACACGCCACCAACAGTGGCGACAAAATAATGGGTAAAAGTAACTTCATGATAAACGCAGACCTGCCACCACTGAAAAAGAGGTCAATAAACCGATGAGATGTTTGTTTCGAGAAGTATATCGTTGAAATCGCCTACGCGTCTGTGTCCTGTGCCATTATTGGGGCACTGGCGTTTAACTTACTGTAGAGCGATGGATGGGAAAAGCGAGGATCGGATGACCTCCTCGTTTTTGTTTGGTGGTTGCGATTGATGGTTAACGTATGTTTTTAGTTGTTCGCTCTGATTTGCCCCAAAGTTTGTTTAGATAGCCCCAAAATTTCACAAGATTAATTCAGTCAACATAGTCAATTCAAAAACCCTCATTTCTAAAAAGATTTGTTTCGCTATCCAAATGATGTAGTTCTATCGGTACGTCATAAAGTAAATAGCGTATCTTTTTCCTTGATTATGCAACAAATTGCTCTTAAGGTCGTAGCTCCCTTTTGGACTAACTCAGCGCTCAATGAGTGTCTTGGTAAGTCAGAATCCAAACTAAGCAGTAAGTGTTTTCAGGTGATTTCGTGAAAAAAATTATATTAGGTGCCCTTTTCAGTGCATCGGTCTTTGCTTCTTCAAGCAAAGACGTTCCAACGATGAATGATAAGAACGGTTATGTAGAACCGTTTCAGATGTTTGATAATGTTTACTATGTTGGGGACAAATGGGTTTCATCATATGTAGTTGTCACAGATGATGGACTCGTGATAATTGATACTCTCGATTTCCCTTATTCGAAATGGATTCCTATCAACCTTGAGAAGCTAGGGTTAGATAAAGAACCAGTAACTCACATATTGGTCACTCATGGACACTCTGACCATGTTGGGGGCGCTCAGTTACTTCAAAAGATGTATGGTTCTAAAGTTGTGATGACCAAAAGCGCTCATGAGCTATCTATACAGCAATCAAATAAAAGCAAAGGTGAGAACAAGTTCCTTCCACCAAACCTAGACATAGAGATAAAAAGCGATAGATCTATGGTTATTGGTGATCATGAGTTTAAGTTCTATCTCACACCGGGTCACACTGAAGGTGATTTTTCCCTAGACTTCGCAGTCGAAGATAAAGGTGCTGAACATCGTGCTTTTATCGTTGGTGGCCATAGCGTAAGTGGCAACGACCCAAAAATAATTGACCAGTTCTTGAGTAGTATGGAGAAAATTAGAAAGATTTCACTCCAGTCGCCTGTTGTGAGCGTCAACCTTTCGAACCATCCACATAAAAATTACCTATTTGAGAATAGGGAGAAGCTAGGTGCAAATGAGAATCCATTTATTAGTGAGACAAACTTCTTCATGTTCCTTAAACAACAAGAGAACTTAGCTAAGAATAAAATAAAAGTCCTGTAATAGTTCTGCAGATAATGTGTAGTCTTCTCTACTGGGTTAAAAGTTTAGCGATACCGAAGATAATCCGTTAAATGCTAAATTGGAAAAGCCACTGACAAGTTTCTGCCCCAAGATGTGTTTAGAGCGCAAGAAACCACCATGAGATTTATTTGTGAAACAAGCTGTTTCCCAATTGTCCAACCGGTTGTTGGACAAATTCTAGTAACCATGTGATCACCAAGCGATTCTGTCTTTTTCCAAACGCTACCCACATCAATTGATGTACAATAGACGCAGCCCCAATCACTACCCATCGCTCAAGGTGAATCTTGCGTTTAACTAGCTTTAAATACAAAACTCGTAAGGGCCCAGACTATCGTCATGGGGAGCAAGTGTCGTTTATCGACATTCGAGATACCTTTGGCATTGGTAGTATTCGTGTTGGCAAGTGGGTCAATCAAGAAGAGAAAGACCTAGCGGCTAATCTGATCTTTGATTCGTTTGCCGATCTTGCTTATATATTGGCGCTACCACCCAAAGCCATTGGGTTGAGAGGTAGTCTAAATTTGGCTTTCGGTAGCGGTGGACAAAAAGGTGTTCAAGCCCACTACGCACCAAACCAAAGAGAACTAGCACTTGCGAAAAACGCAGGAGCTGGCGCTTTGGCTCATGAATTTTGGCACGCGTTTGACCACTACATTGCAGAGAAAGCGTTTGATATAGGTGACAGATCAGGGCCGCAAAAACGAACGATCTTTGCCAGTGACTGTTGGCTGAAAAGCGTGGCGCATTTTCCGCATCCGTTGAATGACAGATTGCTCAAAATATTTGATGCGGCGTTACTTACGGATGATCAACAAGATCGACACGACTATGTGTCACGAAGTGTGGTTGCTGACAAAGCGATGGGAAGTCATTATTTTTCTCTACCAACTGAGATGATGGCGAGGGCTTTTGAGTCAGTCGTAGAATCGTGTTCAGGCATTGAAAACAGTTACTTAGTCTCCGGGACAACCAAACCCGAACACATCAAAGTTTACCCTGATTTAGAACACCGAATAAAGATACACAACGCACTGCAAGCCTACTTAAAACCTTTGGGTGAAGCCTTAAGTGGTTTGCACTAGAAAGCTTTAAAAGCTTATAACAAAGTGAGTACGCCTTCAGCACGATTTATAGTGCAGCTACCTTGTTTACACTTCAGTCAAATGGATGGACTTCGCGATGCAACCTACTCTCAGTATTCGAGCCTACACTAAGAAGCTAAACAGTCATTCGCACGATGATTACCACCAGCTTGTGCTTCCAGTTCAGGGCAACATCAATATTCAAATGGATAGCTTCTCTGGAAAGGTGACCGTTGGTGAGTGCGTTGTGATTCCAGCAGGCGCGACTCATGGTTTTCAAGCCGACGAAGCCGCTCGATTTATTGTTGCCGACATGCCAACGCTTCCAGAGCATATTCTCGAGAGTAGCGTACATGTGTTTTCTATCACAACGCCGCTACTGAGCTTTATCTATTTTGTAGAGAAGCAGCTAGAACACCAAGTGGACAAAGCGATTGAGGCTTCGATTCTCGATGTCTTTACCATGCTACTTACACAGCAACCAATAACCTCAAAAATCGATCCTCGGATCCGAGCTGCGCAGAGCGAGATTTTTGACAATTTAGCTAGCCCACTCTCGATCGCAGACCTATCAAAAATCGCTTGTCTGAGCCCGACTCAATTTAAAGTACTTTTCAAAACCAACCTCGATATGAGCGTCCAACAATACGTGACTCACCATAGAATGGAAAAAGCCAAAGCACTTCTTACACATACTGACTTACCCGTTCAAATTGTTGCTGAAAGAGTCGGCTATAACGACCTTTCTGCTTTCAGCCGACGCTTCTCTCTTCATTTCGGCCTTCCCCCTCGCCAGTTCACACGCAGTTAAAAGCGTCCTTTTAAAATACAACTTCGTCTTTTCAGCAAAATATAACTTTCTTCCATCGCTTATCCTTTCAGTATCAAATGAATGATCGGATTAAGACATGATGACAACACGCTTTCAGTTATCACCACATCAACACGGATCTCTTTTTATATTATTGGCTTCGATACTTTGGGGAACGACAGGTGCAGCAGCCACGTTAGTTCCGGAGGTAAGTCCATTAGCCGTTGGTGCATTTTCTATGGGTATAGGTGGTTTGATACAGGCCTTTTTAGCAAATACTGCCTTGAAGAGAAACGCTTCACGACTAAAGCACCACAGAAAAGAAGTACTAATTGGCGCACTTGCATTAATGGTTTATCCAATGGCTTTCTACACTTCAATGAGAATGGCCGGTGTTGCTACAGGCACTGTAGTCTCTATCGCCTCTGCCCCACTTTTCACTCTTCTATTCGAGTGTCTATTTAGCACAAAAAGAAATCTAAACACTCGAAAGTGGGTGAGCTTAGGTCTTGGGGTTGTTGGCATTGTACTTCTCGTCAATGCCGAGAGCACTCACGGTCACGCTCAACCGCAATTTAAACTTTGGGGAATCTTACTAGGACTAGTAGCTGGCCTGAGTTACGCCACATATTCATTAATGGCAAAAGAGCTTATCAATAAGGGGGTCCAATCACAGGCTGCTATGGGTGCCATCTTTGGGCTGGGGGCGTGTTTACTTCTACCTACGTTACTCGCTTCGGGAGACAACTTATTTGTATCTCAAACCAATACCCTAGTGCTCATCTACATGGCTGTTATTCCAATGGGTGTGGGTTACATCATGTTTGGTGTGGGGTTAAGACACATCAATGCCAGCACAGCTAATATCCTAACGCTGTTCGAGCCTGTGGTTGCAGCAGTCATCGCTGTCTTAATACTCGAAGAGTACATTCCGCCTATAGGTTGGTTTGGCATCGCTTTAATCATGGTTTGCTTGCTTTTTCAGTCTAGCGCTGGAGCCGATTAATGAAAAAATCTATCCCTGAGCCTTGAAGTACATCCCACCCTGAATCAACTTTAGCTATTGGCTCAGAGAGGGGCTTTTCTCACTCTATATCGGACAGGTAACAGAACTAACCACTTTCCGGTTGAAAACAACAACAAACGTATCAGAATCAGTCAAAAGCACTGTTTGCGTAACGCCTACAGTGCTTTGGCAGCGTTCAATCAAACATCTAGACAATTAACGTTCACTAGGGTGCGTCCAAGCAAACTTTTGAAATGGCGCATCTGGTTCAGTGTGTGCGATTGCGTTTGTGAAGTTTGAGATAAGCTTCGCAGACAACCCCGTAAGTACTTCAAGTGCTTGACGCTTAGTGAAACCAGCATCTAGGAAGGCTTGCAGTCTTTCATCACCAATATGGCCGCGATTATCAAGTAGATCTTTGGTAAAATCGTGCAAAGCTTGGAGCTTCGTATCTGGAATTGCAGTACCCTCACGCAGCGCTTCAATGACTTCATCTGGCATTTTGCCTGCTTTCATCATCCATGTATGACCCGGAACGCAGTAGTGGCAGTTGTTCTCGAAATTTGCTGTCATGAAGACCACCTGCTGTTCTAGCGGGCTGAATGTTGTGTTCTTCATAAACAGTTCGAAAACCGTGTTGTATGCTTCATATGTTGCGGGTGCTTCGGCAAGAACAGCATGTAAGTTTGGTAGCATGCCAAATCCTTTTAGAGACTGTTCCACCAGAGCTTTTGACTCTTCAGGCGCAGTTTCTGCATCATAGTAAGTAAATTCAGTACTCATGGTCTTCTCCTTAGAAGTTAGCGTCTAGGTGTGCTTCAAAACGTACGAAATCATTTTCGATGTCACCATTTTTCATTACGTCATAACACGCAAACGTTGGAAGTGCAGACATACCAAAGAAACGGAAGTTTGCGTGCATATGGAACATCAAATCATCAACACTTCGGCCTTGGAATAAGTACTCGTTGTCATCATTAAATGATTCTTCAGGTGCGTTGAATGTGAAAGACAACATATATTTAGTGTTAGTGCGAGTGCCGCCCGTACCGTAGTTCTTCTTCGGTTCTTCTGCATTACGGCCATCAAATGCACAAAGAGAGCCACCCATCCCTGCGGTAAATACATCGTCCATATATTTTTTAAATGACCATGGAATCGTCATCCAGTTAACAGGTGACTGAAGGATCACGCGGTCTGCCCATTCGAAGTGTGCCAGTTGCTCATCAACAATGATTTCGTCTTGCATGGTAACAACACGAACATCATGACCTTTTGACTCTAGCGTGGTGAGAGCTTTCTCGACTAAAGCAGCATTTAGCTTACCTTCAGAAAACGGAGATGGTTCGTGTGCGTTAATGATTAGAACGTTACTCATGATAATTAACCCTTAAATGAAATGACTATTTTCCAAAGCGAAGATGATTTCGCCTTCTTGTGGTTTATTATGGTCACCTAGAGCTATAATACAACCAGTTAACTTTTAGTAACCGCTATAAATCCCGGCCAAGCCCAATTTAAGACATTGTTTTATAAGAGTTTTATTTTTTATAAAAGGTTGAGATTAGATGTGTAAGCAGAACTGAAGATTGGCTTATGGATCAATACCCATTCAAAGACGCATTGATTGGTTGTTTAGGCTTGGCGACATATCTGTACCGCTTGCTTCTAATTCAAAACGTTATAGACCTTCGCACTATTCATAACGACTCTCTCAAATAAGGTAAGCACGGCTTAAGCAACTTAGCCATGACAACCGAGTTAACAGGACCTGCTATCACGCTACACAAATCAACGAGCGGTGCACACCCTCCTCAAGAAGGAAAAGACTAGGAACATACTCTCGACGAAACATGTGTTTAATTGCACCAACAGCGACCAAGGTTGGCAACTTTTAGTGCAACACCAGCATGGTTTGATATCTGGCGTCCCGATATAAGGGCATTTCATCATTGGTACGTATATTGCTCACTATGTTGATTAAGAATTGTATACAATAATAAATACATTAAGGAAATCACATGGAACAACGTAACAGTGAATTGATCTACGGACTGGATGATCGCCCGTCGGTGAAAGCCGCCAGCTATGCGGCACTTCAACACGTTTTGGCTAGCTTTGTTGGCATTATCACACCCACTCTCATTATCGGCGGCGTATTGGGTTTGGGAGAACATATCCCTTTCCTGATTAGTATGGCCTTGATGGTTTCTGGCGTTGGCACCTTTATTCAGGCGAAGCGAATCGGCCCTGTCGGCGCCGGGATGATCTGTGTACAAGGCACCAGTTTCGCATTTTTAGGCTCAGTGTTGGGGGCGGGCTTTCTCGTTAAAGCCAATGGGGGTGGCCCAGATGAGATGTTAGCAACTATTTTTGGCGTCTGCTTTTTGGGTGCCTTCGTTGAAATCGCGCTTTCTCGCTTTATCGATAAACTGAAAGTCGTCATCACGCCAGTTGTGACTGGCATTGTTATTACCACTATTGGTATCTCTCTAATTAAGGTTGGAATTACCGATATCGCAGGAGGGTTTGGTGCAGAAGACTTTGGTGCTCCGAGCAATCTGATGCTTGGTGCAATCGTTCTTGGTGTCATCGTCGCTTTAAATCTGAGTCAGAACATCATGGTAAGGCTGTCGTCTATCTTGATAGGTTTAAGCATTGGGTGGGCAATCGCGATTGCCATGGGTAAAGCATCTATGCCTGACTTCGCTTCGCAGCCGTTGTTGAGCATTCCTGTACCATTCAAATACGGTTTTGCTTTCGACTGGCAAGCGTTCTTACCAATCGCCTTCATTTACCTAATCACAGCTATTGAGTCTACAGGTGACTTGACGGCAAACAGTATGTTCTCAGGCCAACCTATCCAAGGACCTAAATACATAAAACGTCTTAAAGCTGGTGTACTAGGTGATGGCGTTAACTCGCTCATTGCTGCGGTATTCAACACCTTTCCAAATACCACTTTCAGCCAGAATAACGGTGTTATTCACTTTACGGGTATCGCCAGTCGATACATCGGTTACTTTATCGCGGGCATTCTATTCTTATTGGGGATGTTTCCAGTGTTAGGAGCAGTGTTAATGACTATTCCAAAACCGGTATTAGGAGGTGCGACGTTGGTGATGTTCGGTACTGTCGCTGCAGCAGGCATTAAGATTATTGCTAATCAGGAGTTAGATCGCCGTCGTATTATGACGATCGCCATCTCTTTTGGTTTAGGCCTTGGCGTAATGCTTGTGCCTGACTTGCTAAAAGAGGCACCCAAATTGGTTCAAAGTATCTTCGGGTCTCCGGTCACCATGTCAGGTATCGCCGCCCTCATTATTACTGGATTAATGGCTATCATCCCTGAGAAAGGCGAAAGACCTTTACCAAGTAATACGCAAGCAAATGAAGCTTAAGCAAGATACCTATTACTGATATGAACGCACTTCGGTTAGTTGACATACTCAGCTAGCCGAACTGTTTGAGCCATCACGATGATACATAACCTCAAATTAAAAATCTTTGAAACTTGGCAAGACCAAGTATCTGACTAAACTCGTCGATTACTAGTAATGGTAGCGACATGAAATGACTGTGGTCGCTTGATCATCTACGGCATACACCAATCGATTAGTTTCATCAATTCGCCTAGACCAAAACCCCGAAAGATTCTCTTTTAACGGTTCTGGCTTTCCAATACCTTCAAAAGGTGACCGCTTGACATCATTGATGAGTTTGTTGACTCGTTTTAGTGTTTTCTTATCTTGAGTTTGCCAGTATAAATAGTCGTTCCACGCCTCATCAGTCCATGAGAGCAGGCGCTGACTACTACTCATCGATTAATTCTCGCTCCGTTGTCTTACCATGACGGTATTGCTCAATAGAACGACTCAAATGCTCCGCATTCTTGGGTGAGCGCAGCAAGTGCACCGTTTCCATCAAACTGTTGTAATAGTCTAAAGACATAACGACAGCATCTTCGGAATCGCGACGAGTGATCACCGTGGTATCAGCATCGTCCACCACCCCATCTAGTACAGATTTAAGACTGTTCCTTGCTTCAGTAAAAGATACGATTCGCATATAAACCTCGACATGTACATTTTATGGCACAATTATAAACGCTGATTCAAAAGCTGTACAGTAAGTTGAACATGTGAACAAAAGTATAGCAACAGCCGAAGGGAACCTCTTAGTAGCAAGTCACCGACTAACTCTATAAAGTGAAAGCGTTATCTGCTGACGGATTTACGCAAGATAAACGGCTGCTATCAACTGACGGTGTTCGAATAGTAATCCGTTAATACTTGAATAAAACGTTGCTTATCCGCCTCTGGCAGCACATTGATACCCGCCGCCGCTTTTCGACCGCCGCCCGTTGTAAAACTTGAACAAACCTCGTCAGCACCAGTTCTATTCGACAAAGGGGCTCGCAAGCTCACCGTGTAAGATTCGCCATCTTGGTTTTTTGTTAGTACAGCTTGAGCACGGTTTGGATCTTGGTTAACGATCTCATTACCAAAGACACCGCTAATACGCCTCGCCCATGTTTCGCTCGGTAATTCAAAGACACGTGCTGAAGGGCTCTCATAAGCAGGGGTAAGGTTCGACACTTGTTGGAAGTCACTTTGGTAAGCCGCACGTAAGCGGTAGAACACCGACTCTTCATCACTCAAAAGATCAAATGGATTTGGGTATTGATAAAGCGTCTGATATAGCTCAACAGGCGTGAAGTGGAGATCACTAAGTGACGCTCCATAACCGTTATAATTGACTAAGGTACCCAACTCCTCCAAGAACGCAATTTGTGATTCGTTAAAGCCACTTTCTTGCGCGAGTTTAAGCGCGACAGCTTTTAAATTGTCTCCGAAGGCTGCTGCAATTGCCCACGCAACATGTTTACCGTTGAGCTTCTGGTTGATCAACAAACTGGTACAGCACTCTGGCGCTGTGTCGATTAAAGTTTCAAGATGGGCAGAATAAGGCATTTCCCCTGTACGATGGTGGTCACAATAGAACACATCGACCTTGGCATCCAACAGCGAACGTAACGCATCCTGATTTTTCTCCATCGACACATCCAGTACCGTGGCCGAAGAGACATCCTTTTGACCAACGACTTGAGAGAGTAACTTAATATCACGCTTCACGCCGGTAATAAGCACGCTCTCTTTCGGCTCACTCAAACGCAGTTGTAATAACGCAATGATGCCGTCTGCGTCTCCATTGAATACATCGTAATGCATTGGGGTTCCTTTCATTCTCTACATCAAATTGGTCAAAACACGAAGTTGTATTTTTACAAGCGACTTCATTTCATATCAATATCAAGTTGTTAGGTGATATAACACGATTGAACTACACCGCAGGAAACAAGCTCCCATAAAACATGCGAGTATCAGCAATGCTTCTTAAGAAAATAAAACCTGTAGGATCGATCTTAGAGTTATTGTTCTGCTATGAGTACTTTCTTCAACAAATGCGCCAGTTGATCTTGTTCTTGTTTGCTTAGGACGTTTAGCATTTTATCCATATTGGCGACATGTGAATTCAAAACTTTATCAACCAATTCAACACCTTCTTGAGTCAAGACGACTTTGCAGCTTCGTCTATCATGCTCACTAGCAATTCGTTGGACCCAATTACGTTTCACCAACTGTTCAATACGAGTACTCACTGCACCTGAAGAAAGCATCAGAGTTTGATACAACTCTGTTGGAGTGACGGCTGCATCACAGCGACGCAACGTGGCAAGAATATCGAATTCGATACTGCTAAGCCCGTATTCTTGGAACACCGGATCTAGCTTCTTCTTCCACACACCACTGGTGCGACGCAATCGCCCGACCACTCCCATCGCTGAACAGTCAAGATCCGGTCTCACTTCATCCCATTGAGCAAGAATCCTATCGACTTTATCTGATGCCATTTTTATCTCTCCAGTAAATATCTTTTCAAAAAGATACTTGACTAGAAAATAAACCTCAATTACTTTTTAAAAAGTATCTTTTGCAAAAGATACTTTTTAAAAACAAACTACCAATTCAGAAAGGTGAGGTATGAATAGAGCTCAACAGATGAAAACCGTCGCACTAACGGCTGTTGCACCAATTGTCTGGGGCAGCACTTACATTGTGACGACAGAAGTACTACCACCAGAAAGTCCTTTAATTGCGTCTACTATTCGTGCGCTGCCAGCAGGTCTCCTATTAGTGCTCTTAAGTCGCACCTTGCCCTCTGGGTTATGGTGGTCTCGTATGGCAGTGCTCGGGTTTCTAAACATCGGACTGTTTTTCTACTGACTATTTTTCGCAGCGACTTACTTACCAGGCGGATTGGCTTCCGTCGTGATGTCGGTACAACCGATCATTGTGATGATCATAAGCTGGTACTTATTGGGGGCGCATTTTTCTTCAAAACAGATGGCAGCATGTGGACTTGGGGTTATTGGGGTCACGCTTTTGGTACTTAATAACTCGACCCAACTCGATATACGAGGCGTACTGATCGCCATACTTGGCACATTAAGCATGGCTTCAGGGGTGGTACTAACGAAAAAATGGGGGCGCCCTACAGGCATGACAATGCTTGGCTTCACTGGTTGGCAGTTGTTGTTTGGTGGAGTGGCATTACTGCCCGTCGCGCTTTGGCTAGAAGGTATTCCAGCTCAACTTACACCAACTAACTACTTGGGTTACGCCTACCTAAGTTTGATTGGGGCCATTTTGGGATACTTTTTATGGTTTCGCGGCATTGAAAAGCTCGCACCAGTAACGGTCTCATTTTTAGGCTTTCTTAGCACTGTTTCTGCCTGCTTTCTTGGCTATCTCATTCTAGATCAGAGCCTTACTTGGCTCCAATCTATCGGTGCTGTAGCGGTTCTCGTCTCGATTTTCCTCTCAACACCTCGCTCAACTAAAACACAACCATCAATCACAACTTCAGATCTTAAAAAGGGATTATTATGAAAATTACCATCGTATCCGGAAGTCAGAGAGGACAATCTCAAAGCTTAAATGTCGCTAATTATTTGCAAAAGTTAGCTTCGTCCTACTTTGATGACACAACCGTTCTTGACTTACACCAACTCAATTTACCGTTCTGGAATGAGGGCGTGTGGCAAGGCAGTGAAGAATGGGACTGCTGGAAACCCATCGCTCAAACCCTCAAGCAATCAGACGCATTCATCTTTATCACACCTGAATGGCATGGAATGGCAACACCAGCACTCAAAAACTTTTTGATGCTGACCTCTGATGATGAACTTGCTCACAAAGCCGCGTTGTTAGTGAGCGTGTCTGCCAGCATAAATGGTGTTTACCCGATAAGTGAACTCCGATTGACGGGCAACAAAAATAACCACGTATGCTTTTTGCCTGACCATTTGATATTTAGAAATTGTGAAAACACCCTAACTGCTGATCATGAATGTACAGATCAGCAGCTCCACGAGCGTAGTCAATACACCATGGAGCTACTTGCCGCTTACGCCAATGCATTGGCCCCTATTCATCGTGATATGGTCAACGCAGGTAAAGCATTCCGTTATGGGATGTAAGAAATAAATAACTAAGAACCACCTTCCCAAAACAGGTGGTTCTTGGTCGACATAAGCTTAAAAGATAAATTAGCTTTCACGATCCCAGAACGACTTAAAGTGGTAGGAATTAGAAGCGCATCATATTCCTCACTACTCAAACTAAGTTATTTCAAAAAGCCTAAGTCTTTCACCGAAAAATTCGTCAGGTTCGGAAAAACGTAGTCCATCGCGCTGTCTGTATTCACTCCCATCCACTTCGCGATCGTCGCACCGATTTGCTCAACGGATGTCGTTGGAATCATACGCCCTTTGTTGAAGTCATTCTCTCCATCAAGGATCAGAGATGGCCATTGCCCGTACAATTGCCCACCGTTCAGAGCGCCACCCATGATAAGGTGATTACTCGCCCAGCCGTGATCAGTACCGGTGCCATTACTTGCCAGACGGCGACCAAAATCGGACATGGTCATTGTGGTCACCTTGTCACCTAAACCAGCGGCCTCCATGGATTGATTAAATGCTGCAAGTGACTGGCTCAGGGCGCTCATCAGTTCTGCATGGTCGTTCAATTGGTTGGCGTGGGTATCAAAACCACCAAAACCGACAAAGTAAACTTGCCTTTGGTGACCCAGTTGATCGCTCGATTTAATCAGTCGAGCAACCGTGTGTAGCTGCTTACTCAACGAGAAATCGGGAAAGTGGTCTTCTTCGGGTATCGAACTGATCGCATTTGCGAGTGTATCTCTTATTGAAACCGAGTCGTTTTTCACCCGGTCAAACTCTCGTCCGAACGCGGTGTGTGGCGATAAACTCATAACACGATCGAAACTTTTTCGACGCTGAGTATTGCTAATCGCATTTACTCTAGGTAGCGAAGAGGCATTGATCAGATTAGCCGTATAGTCACTGCCGTTCAAAAGTTGAGCATACCCGTTAAGACTGAAAGTTGGGCTAATGGCATCTGATTCACTGCTCAATACATCCATTAGTCGCCCTGCCCAACCTAGCGTCGTATTACTACCAGACCAACCGCGTTGCCATTCCGCTTGCTGGGAATTATGAGAAAACAAGAAAGGTGGCATGGCATGTGTACCATCTTTCAATCCCGTCTTAGTCGCAGGTTCAATGAGTACACCGCTATTAGCAATAGCGACCATTTTCCCGCTATCGAATAGACTTTGAGCCTCACCCATAGAAGGATGCAAACTCAACGATAAACTTGACCCAGTGTTTAATGATAAAGGAAGCAGTGATGCTTGTGGGATGGCAATGTCTGGGCGAGCATTCGCGTATTCATCGTAGTGTGCGTTATCATTAGGCACCAACATATTGAAACCATCATTGCCACCAAATAAAAAGACACAAACCAGAGCCTTATAATCATTATTTGGCAACGCATAAGCGGAGCTGGTGCCCATCATGGAAACAATGGGTGTTGAGGCCATAGCCGCTAATAATTGACGACGTGAAATCATTGGGCTAGCTCCTCAATGTGAAACTCTTGGCTCGTTACTGCGATATAGATGGCATTACGAACCTTTAAACTCTGTTGTGTATCTCGAAGCTCTTCTAATGCTTCTAATACTATTTCCCTAAGTTCATCACTCATTCTTTCAGAGAGTAAGCGTCTTTCAATTTCTGCAATTAGAGCTTCGTGATCATTGGCGATAGCTTCTAACGGCGCTGTATTGATCACAATACGAGAGGGATTAGTCTCTCCCTCATAGTTTGTTCTGCCGGTTGCTGCCCAAAGTTGGTTGTTAGTCAAAATGAAATTATTCCAACTCAATATTTCAAACTCAGGCGCTACGTCGTTAGCCGCTGCTATTTCACCATTTGGCGCGTAGTCCGGAGAGAAAAAGTTGAACACACTTGGTGAGCCCAGTGGTGACTGTCCGTATGCACCAAATGTATTGATGGAGTTATGGAATCGTCCTGTAGGATCAGCCGACTTAGCCTCAAATGCGCGGAAAAAATTAGTCATCGCGATCAAGGGTTCTTTCATTTTAACCGGTGTTCGGTCACCACCGCTCACTGCTTCGCTATCGGTTAATATGCCACGAATCACGGCTTTCAAGTCGCCCCTCACACCTGAACCATTATCCGCAAACAATGCACTAATTCTAGCGACATAAGCAGGAGAAGGGTTCGACGTGACCAATCTTTGAATAAGATGTTTACTGATTAATGGCGCGGTGTTGGGGTGGTTGAGTAACATATCCATTGCTTGCGCCATGTCTTGCTCTGGCGTCTGACCTTGAGCAAACACATTGCCCATCACGACTTTTTGCTCATCATCATGGTAGTCAGGATACGCCACCATTGGGACAAGCCAATTTCCCTCTTTCGATCCCCACCACGGTTTGGTTTTTTCAGCGATGTGCCAGCCTGTAAATACTCGCGCAAGATTTTCAATATCATCCTGCGAATAAGTTGGGATCAGTTGCCCTTGGCTATCTAGCTTATCCGTACCATCTTGGTTTAACTCATACAGACCGATGCTAAACAGCTGCATCACTTCACGTGCATAGTTCTCATCTGGAAAACGATTATTGTCTGGATCCGCTTTTTGGTTTGCCATCATGGATAGGTAATCACCCATTGCAGCATGCAGCGTTACCGATTCTATAAGATCACGATAGTTGCCAAACGCATGGGTGATAAGCATATCGTAGTAATCGGTCATCTCGACTGCGCGACCACCTAGGCTCGCACCATACCTTGAGATCACGAACAGTTCACTCAACGCGAAGGCGACACGCTGGCGAAGTTGGTCGGGCGCATTCAGGCTAACATCCCACCAAACCGCCACGCGATCAGATTGGCTGTAAGTGTCTGCGTTCTCTGCCAACGTGTATTGTTGCAAACGAGTTGAGTGCAACGTTGGCGACATAGAAAATTGCTGATCTAACCATGCGGAATAGCCTAGATTCGCTAGTTCTTGATAAGAGTCTGGCTCTGGGCCAAATGTCGAGCGATACAGAAGGTCGTAACGCTGTTCTTGTGTTAGAGAGTTGGGTGTAGTTGAATCTCCCTCGCCTCCACCGCACGCTGAGAGTATTGAGAGACTAAGAAAACAGACGCTCAGTTTTAATAGAGAACGCTTTAACATATAAGACAATCCAGAAACACATACACTACATATAATTTACCGCACACTAGCGAAGAACGTCATTCGCGGCAATTCGGTGCAGCATAAAGCGTGCTACGGGTTCAAGTTTAACAATCAAACCAATACACAATCCTAGCGACGCAGCTTAGTAAAAATGTGTCCGCAGAAAGGTGCTCGAAAATGGTAAAAAAGCGTGCAATTTACTCCTGCCAACCAGCGAAGTATTCGAGTAAGAAATCAATAGCCAACCTCGCTCTTAATGGCAGGAAATGTCGGTTTTGGTACACAATCCAGCTACTATTGCCACTGCCCCAATAGGGTTCAAGTATCGGCACTAAACGCCCAGAAGAAATAGCATCGTTAAAGCTACTCTTTGGCAAATAGGCAATACCTAAGCCTTCGGTACAGGCTTGCAGAACCGTGTGGGCATTATTGCTTTTCCATCGACCATGTACCTTCACTCCATCTAACGGCTGTCCGTCTTTCTCAAACAGCCAAACGTCTTTGTTTGCGATGATGCAGCTGTGATGTTTAAGCTGCTCCGGGTGCGTTGGTAAGCCATGTTCGTCAATATAACTCTGACTTGCAGCCGCTGCCATTGGACGGTCCACCAGCTTTCTTGCAATTAAGCCGGAATCACTGAGCCTTCCGTAACGAATCGCAAAATCAAAGCCGTCTTCAATAAAGTTAACCATGCTGGTGTTGAAGTTAATCTCTACCGTGAGATTGGGGTGTTGCTTAGCGAACTCCATCAAAGCGGGGGCAACGTGGTTTTCAGAAAATGCACCAGCAGCACTGACTCTTAGTACGCCACTCAATTGAGTCTGCTGCGTCGTTAACGTCTCATTCGCTTGCTGAAGCCCAATCACTAGCTCCTTGCATTGTTGATAATACGCCTGACCTGCATCAGTCAAACTCACCATTCTCGTTGAACGTGCTAACAAAGCGACACCTAACCGCTCTTCTAATCTCGTGACTTGGCGACTCACGTGACTGGTGCTGCATCCCAACTGTTTTGCCGCGGCAGAAAACCCTTTGCTCTCCGCAACCGTAACAAACTCGTTAATGCCTTCGAAACTATCCATAATCACCTGTGCTATAACTATCTTTGCTATTTAGCAATAATGTTTTGCCAATTAAACGTATTATCACTTATTTGATTAGCAATTAGTATGAAGGTGTTCAACAAATACACGCAATTTCACAAGGACATCATCATGAAGAAAGTACTGATTATCGTTACAAACCACGCAACACTAGGTGAAACTGACCAAGCCAACGGAACTTACGCACCAGAGCTAACGCATGCCTTGAGCGAATTATTGGATGCCGGCTTTGATTACGACATAGCTTCTATCAAAGGTGGTCAAGCTCCTCTATACGGAACAGATATCGAAGGCGATGCAGTAAACGCAAAAATATTGGCGGATGATGATTTCCAAAACCGTGTGAACAACACAATTCCTGTATCGCAAATCAATGGAAATAACTACGATGCGATCTTCTACCCAGGCGGCTTTGGTCTGCTTTCAGATCTAGCAAACAACGAAGACTTCGCTAAGATTTCGGCAAAGCACTATGAAGATGGCGGTATTGTCGCAGCAGTTTGTCATGGCCCGGGTGCCCTACTACCAATTACGCTGAGCAATGGTGAGAAGCTGCTTGCATCTAAATCAGTGACTGGTTTTACTCGCGAAGAAGAGATTGACTTTGGCACCATCAACGACATCCCATTCTTATTGGAAGAGTCTTTGGCTCGTGGCGCAGCGCGTTACTCGAAAGTGCAGCCATGGCAAGAGCTTATCATCGTTGATGACCGCGTCATCACAGGTCAAAACCCGACGAGCGCTCATGGTGTAGGCAAAGCTATCGTTGATCTTCTGAAGTAAAGATTAACTTCAAGCCGAATAAAAAAGGAAAGCATGTTTGGTACTGCTTTCCTTTTTCTTTATCTCAGGACTCGTTTGTTCACAGTGTCTGCAGGCGGATAACCGAAGGCTTTCTTGTAGGCATTCGTAAAGTTCGAAGGGTGGCGATAACCCGCGTAGTAAGCGACTTCCGTTATTGACGCTAAACCTTGTTCTAGGTGCTTACGAGCAACCTCCAAGCGTCGGCGACGTATGTAACTTTTTAGACTACAACCAATCACTTCTTTGAACTTGCGTCTGAGGTTGGACTCACTTGTGTATGTATACTCCGCTAACGCCTTAACAGAAAGGTCGCTATCGAGGTTGTCTTCAATGTGGTTAATAAGATCATCAATCGATCTCTTGGTGTTCTCCGTTGTGATTGTCGGGGCTTCTAACAAAACAGACTTCACAGGTATATCGCTGTTCGTGAGCTGTTCAAACACCTCTAAAACCAAGTTTTGAGTCAGCGCCTCCAACTTAATTTTCTTAAATGTTTCGTTTCCGTTGTGTAACTCAATAATCTTATCGATCGTTGAACGTAAGTGCTCATTGGAATACAGGTCAAAGTTAGATAAGTGTTGCGAGATAAATTCGTCTACTCGACTGCCTTCTTCTACTCGCTCCGCAATCCACTCCTGAGGGATCAGGACTTTCAACTTAGCCACCTTATTCCCCTTTTGAACAGTACGTCTAAAAGTGGCAGGCTTGGCCAAATTAACAACTAGGCCTTGATAGCCATCTTTAGAGTCCATCTTAAAGTTCAAATCATCGTAACTAAAATCAAGTTTACCATTCGTTAAGATTATTAGGATCAAAGCCTTACGTGCTGTGGATATGACTTGATGATCTTTAAGCTCAGTTGTCGTTCCCCAATGAAGAGAGAAGCTCTCTTTGACCTTGCACGTATCCACATTCCCTTCAAGAAGTGGATCTGCCTCGGTGAATTGTTCAGACACCATTTGGTACTTCTCTTCGGTCTCGATCCAACGCACAAGAGCACTTTTCCTAAAAGATGAAGATATTCGACTATTCATAAGTGCCTGCCAATTTTCATAACAGTCTAGTTACTTTGCATAACTCAAACTGCTGTTCCAGAAAGAAAAATGAAATTACCATAAATGATAATAAATATCATTAACATCAATTGGACTTTTCATGAAATGGCTTTTTCTCTCTATTGCTTTAATCACTCAGCTACCCAGTGCTCTAGCAATGAGCGTTGATGCAAACAAAGCTCAAAACATCAAGTTCGACTCTCAAACGGAACTGATTTTAAAGGTCGATAAACCCGGATATTACCGTGGCTACATTCGCAGCGAAGGGTTTATGGACCAAGTGATTGCATTTAACTCTTCTGGCGACCCAATCAAAAAGCTACTTAACGACCACTCTCGTGAAACGGAGATATTTTGGTACGTGGATGAAGCTGATACCTATCAAATCGAAGTAACTACGGACAGCAACGAACCAGTCAACGTCGAGATGCAACTCAACCCGATGGCGCTAAAAAGCGATCAGTATCTATCTCCCGATCTACCAATAATTAGTTCAACTCTCTCTCAAACCGCTCAAGATATAAAAGGTGGTGTAAAAGATGCCGAAAAAAAATTTTGGCAAATCATTGAATCGCAAGGCGCACCGTTAGTTGAATACCAAACACCCAACAAAGCTATCGTGACCTTTTTATATAGAGGTAACGTTAACAATGTGCGCTTGTTAGGTGCTCCTTATGGCGGCCACGCTCAGATGAGTCAAATTAAAGGTAGTGACATTTGGTTTCGTTCATTTGAAGTACCAGACACGACACGCCTTTCATACCGAATTGCGCCCAATGTGCCGCAACTGCGAGATGACATTAATCGCGAACAGAGAAAAGCAGTGCTAGCGACAGCAGCACCCGACCCACTAAACCTGAACCCAACTTTTGGAGCAGACACAGGTCTCTTTGGTTCGGCTTCAACGTTAACGCTGGATTATGCGCCTACAGATAAGGTCGCAACGGAACAAGAGCAACCTAAAGGGCTGGTTCGCCACCTTTCTTACCGTGACTCAATGAGTAACGAAGAGAGAAAGATCAGTATCTATGAGCCTAATAAAGTGTACCCATTAGATAGGACTTCACCTCTACTGATTCTCTTCGATGGTGATGCCTACCTAGATAAAGTACCAACTCCGCTTGTAATGGATAACTTGATTGCCGACAAAGCCATTCCACCAATGAGAGTCGTGTTTGTTAACCCACCAAGGCCAAGTTTGCGGGGTAAGGAACTCACTCCCAATGAGACGTTCGCCAACATGTTGGCAAATGAGCTGATGCCGTGGCTTTGTGACACGCAGTCTATATGCCCAACCGCAGAGAACACGGTGTTGTCTGGCTCGAGTTATGGCGGCTTAGCATCGACTTATATTGCTTTGGAGCACCCAGAACGTTTTGGCAAGGTTCTGAGTCAATCTGGTTCATTTTGGTGGAAACCACGAGACGCCAAACAGCAGTTACTCAAGCAACAGAGTTGGATGAGTGAGCTTGCCGCAACCAAAAGAAAAATGGACATTCAATTCTACCTCAACGCCGGTGTATTTGAGACAGAGCCAAAGAACGCAAGTATTTATCAAACCAACAGAAACCTATTCAACACCTTAAAACAAAAGGGCTATTCCGTGACGTTCAAAAGCGTCGCGAGTGGACATGACTACTATAGCTGGCGCGTGATGCTGGCCGATGGACTAACAACGTTATTTAATAAATAAGTACCAAGGATCCTCCAAGAAATGGAACATATAAAAACAAAGAAACATCAATTAGCAGTGGCCGTCGCTTTGGCGGTCTTCACCTCGTTACCTTCAGTGGCAAGTGAATCGGCACAACACACAGAGACTATGGTGGTAACAGCCAACCAATACGAAACATCGATAAAAAACGCACCGGCATCCATTTCAGTGATCACGCGTGAAGATATCGACAAACTGCCTGCTACCGACATATCGACAGCACTAGAGAGCGTGGCAGGTGTGCACGTTGCTAAGACAACAGGTGCTGAGCCAAGAATTATTATCCGTGGTCTGCAGAATCAAAATTCATCTAACGGTAACTACACTCTGTTTTTGATCAACGGACGTCGAATCAGCTCGAGTGAAACCGTGATCCGTGGTGCTTCATTCGATCTATCAAGTATTCCAATGAGCGCTATTGAACAGATCGAAGTGGTAAGAGGGCCAATGTCTTCGCTCTACGGTAGTGAAGCGATTGGGGGTGTGGTCAACGTAATCCTGAAAAAAGCGTCAACAGAAACCCATGTTTCAGGCAGCCTGAGTTACAGTATGCCAGAAGACAACAACGCCAATGCACTGTTGCCCAATGCTGGCGGCGAATTAAAGACAGGGAATACATTTGTTAGCGGCTCAATCATTCCTGATGTACTAACCTACACCGCGACCGTAGACATCAGTGATCAAGAAGCGTGGTTCCCAGATAATGCAGGCGAGAACTTTTCCCCTCAGACAGAGCAGAAAAGAAACGTGTTCCGAGGCTCTTTAAACTGGTTTGTCACCGACAGGGACGACATCTACCTTGATGTGTCCTATTCAAAAGATGAACGTGTGGAGAACAGCTACTTTAGCAGTAGAAATTTATTAGCAACGAGTTATTACGATGGCAAAAAGCTGACCAGTACTTTAGGCCATGTGCGCAGTTGGGATTGGGGCGAATCGGATACCAGTTACTTCTATGAAACAGCACAAGTGAACGAAAACAACTTCCACCCATTGGTTGATGAAGCTGAACTGAACCAAGACAACCACACCGTAGATTCAAGATTTGTGGTCGACCATTTTGACAGCCAGATTCTATCGCTCGGTGCCCAGGTCTCTTACACTAGCGTCGAGAACCAACGTGACTATTCGAGCTCACGCTCAGTGACGCAAAGTGCCGTCTATCTTCAAGATGAGTATTTCGTGACGGATGATTTCGCAGCAACATTAAGCGGACGTCTCACGCACAACAACCAGTTTGGCAATGACTTCAGCCCACGTGTCTACTTTGTTTACAACGGTATTAATAACGTAACCTTAAAAGGTGGTTACGGTGAAGGCTTTAAGTCACCAACCCTGTTCCAATCGTCGGAAGATTTCTCTCTGGTAAGCTGTGGTGGACGATGCACACTTGTTGGTAATCCCGATCTGAAGCCACAAACATCGAAAACATACGAGTTATCTGCCATGTACTCTGGCGTCGATGGTTATGTGCAAGCTACAGGTTTCTTCAATGATGTTAAGAACTTGATTGACCGTGACTTAACACCTTTCTTCGATGGAACATCGACCATCATTCAATACGAAAACGTAGACAAAGTTGAAACAAAAGGTGTTGAACTTGAGGGTAGCTATGAGTTCTCTACAAGCTGGTCATTTACAGCCAATGCAACCTACACCGATGCTGTTAACAAAGTAGATGATAAAGACATCGCTTACACTCCAGAATGGTTGGCAAACGCAAATCTAAACTGGCTGGCAACACGTGATTTATCTTTCTTTACTGGTCTTAACTACACCGGTAAGCAAAAAGATGGTAGCGACAATAACCTCGACGCCTACACGGTTGTTTCATTAGGTGGTGCATATGCGCTTAATGAGAACTTCACATTCCGTGCAGGCGTAACTAACCTGACGGATGAACGTTTAGACCAATCGACACAAAACTACGAAGAGACAGAGATGGGCCGAACATACTATGTAAAAGTCGATTTCGACTTCTAATCTGACTCACCACCCTCACTCTTTGCAACAATAACCATCGAGAACCCTGTCACTGTGCAGGGTTCCATTTATCTCTTCAACTGAATACTACCCAATCAACCCTCAAAAGCAGGAAAAGGCGAACAATGTAAATTCACCTATTCCTCTTTATTTGAATTCCGCCAGCGCATACTTTCATCATCATAAAGAGTTGAGGTTCTAACCATGAAAAGTATGACAATCATTGCTTTGTGCGCAGCTTGTTTTTCCGCATCAACATACGCAAATACCTTCACTGACTTGTTCGACGGTGTGACAATCGGAGCCGGTTATGCTTCCGATTCTGCTGAAGGGTCTACACTTGGAGGTTACTCTGTTTATTCTCAAGGCACTTTGTTCCCTTCTTTAAAAGACTATTTGTTTACAGACTTTCGATATACAACGACTAGTAAAGAGGATTATTGGCTTGATCCTTCGAGCAATTTAATCAAGCAAGATGTTGATTTGAATCGATATCAGGCTTCCCTTGGTCTGGGTTACCCGTTCCAAGTATCTGAGTCTGTGGTTCTCAAACCGTACGCGACTGCAGGTTGGTCTTGGGATAAAGTGGAATACTCAGACGCTGGTAGTGGTGCTAATCAAAAAGACAATAGCTTTATGTCAAGTGCCGGCATTCAAGGCGAGTTTGGCAAACACTTTGTTACCGGAATCGGGTATTCAAAAGAAACGAGTGGCTTTAAATTAGGACAATGGACATTTGATGTCGGCTACCGCTTTTAAGTACACAAACTATCGTAGTCAGTAAGGGGCCGAAACTCTTAATTGGCCCCACTTTATCCCCACCTATGCACCTACCAAAGGCAAAACAATCAGAGCACTAACGCTTATCTAACCAAATCTCCGCTAAGTTAAATAAACCGAAGTTATTTGGTCGATGCCCTCTTATTGAAGAGTGACAATTATAACGTGTCGACTTACGCCACAGTGGCAGTACCCGATACTCATCGATACAGTGTTGCTCCAATTGATAAAAGAAATCAGGCAATGACTGACTCAGTAACATTTGGTTTCTCCAACGCTGAATGGTCGTTACAGGCAGCATTAATTGAGCGTAATCGCTACAGAGTAGCCAGTAATACTGACCAAGAGTAACGTTGTTCCCAAACGAGTAATCTCCAACCCAAAAATCGGCAGCTTCAATGCTATTTACAGGAATGGTCTCTATCCCAAGATGATTAAGGTGTTCTAAAGCTGAATGCAACACTCCTGAGTCCTCAACAAAGTAACGCAGTGTCGTGAACTCCAAACTCTCTACAATTTGCTCGTCGCTCAATGGAGTTAAAGCTTTTAACTCCAACGCTTCGCCATATCCGATTAAGGTAGTGCATGGATTTTTAGATGTATTGGGGGCGCGTTTAATCTTGTGCTTAAATAGATAAACTAAAACCTTACGCATGTTTTTGGGTAGTCGTTGGTGGAAACATAATGCATTACATCCGTTGATTGGGATGTCTTCACTGCTAAAAGACTTTGGCGTATTAATGCTCTCATATCGAATTACATAAGGATTAAGTTGCGCCTCCGCCGAATCAAGACGCCAAAAATCGGCACGGCTTAAAATACCGTGGACTCCAAAATAACGTTCATTTTTAACGAGTGACCAAGATGACTCATTACGGGTATCCCAACTATAACTTCCTGTACCGATAGGAAAACCCTCTTCAATCTCGTTGTTTAAAATCACCGAAAAGTGCACATCAGATAACAAATGCAGCAACATAGGATCGTCATAGCGCATTCGTATCTCCACCCACTGCCTATTAACTTCAATACTTTCAATTGATGCGAGTAGTTGACGATAAAGATCGTTGTAGTCTTTCAACTTAAGAAAATGTTCTCGAACTAATTGGGGAGTAAGTAAGACGCCATTGTGGAAATGCACGTTGGGACGAATCCGAAAGGCAAAACCAAAATCAGTCTTTTGGAATTGATGCGCTAGGTGAGGCGTAAAGGAATCAGTCAAAGGGTCAAAATTAATTAAAGTATCAAACAATACCGTGGCGTATAGACCTGAATGTATGTCAAACAGATCGACTGGATGACAACGTTCTAACGCATGAGGGACAATAAAGATGACTTGATCGGAATTTTCGTTACTTTCTGAATAGGTCTCAAGCCACTTAGGCAAATTTTTCCTAAACCATCCTTGATAGTGGAACGTTTCTGCGAACTGGTAGGCGTCATTCAAACTACCAGCCTGAACTTTTGATAGAACCTGAAGAGTCAACAGCTCTTCGAATTTCACGACAATTGAGAAGTGTGACTTAATCCCCCTCCCTCGACCTGCCACCCAATTAATCAAACCAAGCGCATGCAGTTTCTTCATCACTTTGGTCACATTTCGAGTTGAACAAAACAACACCTCAGAAAGCTCGGCAATACTCGTTTCTATGTCCCCCAGCCCGAAAGCATCTTCCAATTGCCTCAATCTTTGCAGATGGATCGCACTGATCGCCTCATACATATTGATCCCTCTTTTAATGAGTTTCAGGATTAGGATACCGGTGACCCACACCAAGATACCCGAAAATAAACAGCGTCTATACTTCTATAGTATGGGACACAAAAACATGAACACACCCAAGAGAAGCCGTCATCTTTTAGATAAACCAATGTCTATACACTCCCACTCTCTTTACCGACATACCAATTTGGCAAAACGTGATCACCGTGATTCCCCGGTACACCTACACCCACGAGGAACCTCATGCTATTCAATAAGCCACATCTATCCTTAAATAAGCTGCCTTTTGTAATGGCGCTCTATTACACGTTAGTTGTAAACATACCCATCGTCAGAGAACTATGGAAGATCGTCAGCGAACTAGAAGCAGCACAAATTGGCTTTGTTGTTTCTATACCGTTGTTCTTCTTTGCGGCTTTTTACTTGATCTTTCATTTATTCAATTGGCCACGCTTTTCCAAAATCTTCTATGTTTTTCTGCTACTGTCTTCCAGCATAGTCAGTTATACCATGTACAACTACGGTATCTTTGTCGACTATGGAATGATTGAAAATTTATTCGAAACAAACACTACCGAGGCGAGCAACTACATTAGTGCTTACTCCGTCATATGGTTCGCCCTTATGGGCGGTATACCCGCACTATTACTTGCCTTTACATCGTTAGAGAAGAAATCTTGGAAGAACTTTTTGGGCTGGAAGCTCATTGGAATGACAGGTTCGATGCTTGTCATATCGATCATTGCTGCACTCTATTACCAAAACTACGCTTCCGTTGGCCGCAACAACCACTACCTATTAAAAATGATCATTCCGACAGCCTATGTAGGTGCTACGGCGAAATACATCAATAATACCTACATCAAAGAGCCACAACCCTATCAAGAGCTAGGCCTGGACGCGAAGCAAACAGACTCTGCCCTTTCGGCAACAAAACCCACACTACTTGTTTTCGTTCTCGGGGAAACAGCTAGAGTATACAACTACGAGTATTACGGCTACAAAAGAGAAACTAACGCATACACAAAGCCTTACGAGCCTGTTTTCTTCTCGAATGTTCAATCCTGTGGCACTGCCACTGCTGTTTCCGTACCTTGTATGTTTTCCAATATGAATCGTAGTAATTACGACAAAGAGACAGCGTACAATCAAGACAACGTCGTCGATATCATGACGCGAGCAGGAGTCCAAATCAATTGGAGAGAGCATGACGGCGGAGATAAAGGCGTCGCCCACAAAATTCGAAAAATGGCTCTACTACCACACGATAATGACCACCTATGCAATAGTCAGGTTTGCTATGATACTGCGATGTTGGAAGAGTTTGACAGTGACACTAAAAACCTGAGTGAGAATAACGTATTGTTCTACCACATCGTCGGTTCACACGGGCCAACGTATTACAAACGCTACCCTAAAGAACATCGCCGGTTCATCCCGGATTGCCCTAGAGCGGACATTGAAAACTGCACTCATGAACAGTTAGTAAACAGCTATGACAATAGCATCTTATTTACGGATTACTTTCTTTCACAAATCATGAGCAAGCTTGAGCAACTCCAAGATAAATACAATGTTGCGCTAATCTATGTGTCTGATCACGGTGAATCTTTAGGAGAGAATGGCGTTTATCTGCACGGTATGCCTTATTCATTTGCACCGAAAGAGCAAACACATGTACCGATGATCTTCTGGTCATCAAATGATTTTGCGACTCAGAAAAATCTTAACGTGAATTGTTTACGAGAAAAGGGACAAAACGCACACCTATCTCATGACAACATATTCGACTCGCTACTGGGGATTATGGATGTGCAGACCTCAGAATATCGCAAGGACCAAGATCTCTTTGCACAATGTCGACAATAACCCTCTCATGAGGCGCTAAGGGTGGGTTCGTTGCTATTGCGACGAGCCCATCAACGCTATTAGATTCGCCTGATTCTTCAGCTCACAACACCCCATTAAGTTACGACGTCACCGTTAGTTCTGTCTAGCGCTATCCATCACGCATTCACATCATTTGCATCAATCTTCGTAAATAATTATTCACCTTAAATGGTCAAAAAACCCAATTGTTGCATCAGGTAAACTGCAATAGTTCATCTCTAGGGAAGTGCCCGTCTAACTCTTGGTGTTGTAAGCCATGTTATAGGCTATTCATTGGTGTATTCCTATTCTCCATAGCTATATTCCGACCACGTTTCGTTCACGCCGATAAGTGATTCATTTAGCCGCACATCTTTGAATAGATATTAAATGAAAAGCGTTATTTATTTTGTTCCCACGATACTTTAGACTGCGATTAAAAGTTGTAAAATGAAACAAGGACAGACAATGAGCTCAACTCAAATTTTAGACCAAGCATTGATCGAAAGCGGTCGCGATATCCCACTAACGGAGCTCCTATTTGCTAAGCGAGTGTTGGACAACTATCTAGCTGTGGCGAAAGAAACAAGCCCAACCGAGCTACTTGTGGAAATGCGCGAAGCAGCTCAAGGTGTTGAATACTTCAAGACTACATCAAACCCGTGTGAAGCTCGAAATGTGATTAGCGAAATGTTTAAAGCCATCGATGCGGCTCATTCATTCGAAGACTACAAGACCATTGCGTCCAAGCCACAGCAAGCACTGCATGAACTTATCCTAGATAGAGCACAACTTATCAAGCATGAGCGAGGTCTACTCCTGGCTGCGGGTTACGACTTATCACGCGTGTAGACATCAAAGACTGAACCTACTTTCTCTGGGAAATAGATGCCACCAGCAAACGCGCAATTTGAACTTTGAACTTCTTCATGCGTTTGCGCCCAAAGAAGTGTTAGAGGGCATAAAAAACCCAGACGGACATATTGAGTCACGTCTGGGTTAGGTACAAGCCAGCACTCCATATAGAGACGATCAGGACGAGATCTTTGTAAAGCTCCTGTACCGCTTGATTGAACTCCACCTGATTGGGATTACGCTGTTCCAGCCATTGGAAAAAATCTTGATGGTCTTGTGTTACGGACATGCCTTAAACCTCCTTCAGTTTGAAAGCTACGATGAGCGCAAAGCAGCTACTCAATGAGAATAGCACTAGAACCGCTGCCATATTCCACTGTGCCATAAATCCGCTGACTACCCCGTATATCAGAAGCAGAACACCAATGACCGTATTACTCACAGAGACATAGTCTGTTCGTTTGTTACCGTCAGCCATATCAACAAGGTACGTCTTTCTCCCTAGCCGCACCCCTTGATGAGTGACAGCAAGAAGAAAATAAAGTAAGAGATAAACGGCTAAAACAGAATTTGATGACAAGTTGGGTTCGAACAGAATGTGAAACAAGGCCGAGAACAGAAATATGCCAATCGACAATGTCGCCGTTAATAGGATGACATATCGACTGCTTTTATCAGCGAGAAGTCCCCAAAACAAACCACTGGCTAGATTGGCAAGCCCAGTTAGAATCACAAAAAGGAGAACACCCGCAAAGTCGGTATGAGGCGTGGCAAGCAAAACGATAAATGGTGCTGCCAGTCCAGAGCCCATTAGCAGCGTACGCACTGTAACAAAGCATTGGAATTGCTTATCGTATCGTAAAAGGTTGAGGTTGCGAACAGCAACTTTAAATCCATTATTGGCTCCTTCGGTCGCACCAGCATATTCAATGATCGACCCAAAGCTCAGTGCAGCTAATAACCAGCAAAGGCTCGCGATCACTAGCATGACAAGCAAGAATGTGACTGAGGGTTGTTGAAAGGAAAGCATGCTCCCAGTAACAACTAAAGTCACAATGCCGGAAAGACTGGCGCTCAACCCACCTAGCCGACCTCGTCGTGCTTTAGGTACCGTTTTCCCTAGTACATCTTTGTTTGCAATGGAGCATAAGCCGCGACTGAACGAAAAGAAGATCAACAATAAAATGATGGCCCAACCCAATTCAACACCCTCAAGTTGAGTAGCGGAAATAGCCATCAACGCAACCAGAGCTCCCTGCAGCAGCGATCCAATAACATAAAATTGCTTACGCTGTTGAAATTGCCGAACAAGGCCACCAAGAAATAGCTGTGGTATGAGAGAACCTGACTCACGAATGGGAACCAAAAGCGCAGCAAAGAAAGCCGGAGCACCCGCCGAAGCAAGTAGCCAAGGCAGAACAACTTTACTGCTGCTAAACGAATCGGCAAGCTTGGTGCTGAATTGGGCCACTAAGATTTTTAGAAAATTACCGGGAATTTCTCGGCAAGCCTTTTCGGATATACCGCTACACGCCCTCGCATCCTCTTCGTTCGAAAGTCGTTCATAAAGTGTCGTACTATTGAGTTTCATTCTTTCCTCCGCAGCTCTTTGGTACGGAGGAAACTGAAACTAAGTTCAAAGACATTCTCAATAACGTGTTTTAAGTGAGATACTCGTTATTTTTCTTGCTTTGAGCCAAATAAGTTTAACACCAACACACCAAGGGCTATCGCAATGGAAATCGAAATTAGTCGCGTAGTTTGAGCCGAAAATGACTCGATACCAGGATTACTGATAATCTGATAGGTCAGTACTGTAAAGTTAGTAAAAAGCAACTGATAAATAGTCAAATTCGTTTGACGACGTATAGCAAAACACGCCAACTGTAGGCCACAGAAAATAGCGATACCTAACACAACATAGGTAGACGTCCCAATCGTAACCGCTAGCATACACGGCAACGTAAACAGTATCCCCAACGTTGCTGTAACAAATCGATGCTGCCCAAAAGAGTGGCTATCTCGGTTGATTGGAGGTCTAATCATGCACCCAAATGTGATGGCGATTAACAATGTTTGTGTACTTTCCAATGCAATAAGAGCGTATAAGACCACACAGAGCGCTGTCGCTTTAAAAAGGATGATTCCTATCCACTCGTTTGCACCATCAATATTGCTGTCGTCTGGCTGTATATCTTTCTCATCACCAGGAAACAACCAGAAACTGACGTATGTGGCAATTAACGCCACAACAAAGCCCATAAAGAGAATCCAAGGTAAACCAGATAGAGATACCGCCGTTTGTTGACTCATCACTATAACCAACAACACCACTATCAACGTAAGTGTTGAAACGATATCTTTTGGATCGCGATGACTTCGGTAGTAGCTCCAGCAAAGAAGCGACCAACTAAACAACAAAAAGCCAGTACTAGAGCTCAAGAGAGTTTCTGACAGTGTTGTGATACCAAAGCTAAGCACTGACAATACCGCCAACAATTTCAACATCATGTTGAACGGAGGTTTAGACGGCATAAGTGTCAACAAAATAACAACAAATACGGGTGCCAGAAATGGGACTGGAGCACCAGAATAGTGTAAGTAAAACAGCAATAGAATCGGAGTGAAAACCAACCTAAAGATTGGGTTTGCCGGATTATGAAACATAGGTCCAAATACTCAGCACTTTCATCCATATTGAAGCAAGCCATTCTCCAAACGAGCTCTGCTCAGTGTAAAAGGCTACCGTTGCTTTAGAACCATAGCGGATGTTTTCTGGAATAATCTCCTCATCAAAAACAACATTTACTGGGTAGCGCTGTGCATTTAGAGAATTGTTGTCTGCAACCAAAAAGCCGGTCGTAGAATCCACCTCATTACTGCCTCCAGTCCCCCAGCCAATACTTTCCACTCGGCCTTCAAAGACTCGCCCAGGCAGTGCATCTAATACAATTTGTGCTTTTTGACCGGCACGAATATTCTCAAGAGAGTTTTCACGTACGAGCGCAGATACCCAAACCCCTCTAGGATCTATGAACGTTAACAGTGGCGAGCCCGTCGTCGCTTTCTGTCCTGTCGTAAGCTGTAAGTTTGAAACGATACCATTCGATGGAGCAACAACTTTGGTTCTTTGTAGATCCAGTTGCGCCTTTTCTAAACGAGCAATGGCAGCCAAGATCTGTGGGTTGTCTTTCCCTTCAGGCCCTAGATTATGCTTTGCTTGAACGAGCCCAGCTTCAGCTGCCTCTAAGTTAGCCTGAGCACGTGCTTTTAGTTCATTCGCATCATCTAACTCAGATTTACTTAGTACACCCTTTGCAGCCAACTCAGAAACACGAGCAGCTTGCTCTCTCGCATTGTCTCTTGCAGCCAGTGACTCAATGACCTTAGCTTGCGCAACTTCAACGGCTGCGGTGCTCGCTCCAATATTCTGACCAGCGATGGCTAAATTTGCTTCTGCTGATCGCAGATTAATTTGATAGTCCCTTGGGTCAATTTCAAAAAGGACCTCACCCGCATCAACAATCTCATTGTTGCGAACATGAATTTGAGTCAGATTCCCTGATACTTCAGGTGTAATACGTACTAGGTACGAGTGAATTCTGGCAGTGCTTGTAATAGGTGTGACTCTGTCAGCCCATAAGCTATACAACCAAACAACAAGAACGACACCTATGACTATGAAACTCAATTTTCTAGATGAAGACTCTGCTTTAGACATTCTATTTGCTCTTTTCCTTACAATTTAAGGTTTTAATATTACTATTGATAAATTTAATCGTGCAATGAAAATATATTTCTCGCGGAAATTTGGTCGGAGTTGATCACGTTGTGCTCATAAATCGAGTAGTAGTAGAGAGGTTTCGCTGAATGGGTTCATTGCCCGACGGACGAGCTTTGAACATTGTGATTGGTATCGGTGTGTGAAAATTCTGGCTTTTCTATGATCTCTCGTCGTATTACGTCTAAAAGTCAAACAAGGATAGACTGACAAGTACTAAGAAAATAGGTATTTGTCAGTCTAATTTTTAAATGAGTACAAGAAAATTTAGTACACTATTTTAATCGTCTATCTCTCATTATTAATCGATACGTGACAACTGAAGGCAGCGCCCTGTGTTGGAATAATATTAACGTCTAGTTCCATTTTCTTACTTTCATCCTTAAGATCATTTTTTAGAACCTGGCGCACCTTATCGCAATCCGACAATTTTTGGTCCATATCTTGGTTTTTTAGGTCCCAATTAGTATTAAAGTACCATATACCATCTTGAATCGAATATGTGCCATAAGTCATTGCATAATCGTTTTCTTGGTCTTCAAATGAGCCTGACAAACCATTTAATGCCGAAGCACAACCTGTTAGCATTATTCCAGAAAGAGCCATAACTAGTGCTGATTTCACTATCATATTCATTGCATTTTACCTTACTACATTACTTCTATTTAATTTTTAGTTGGAATATATGGGTGTGTTTCTATCGACTTTAGATTTGGGCACACACAATCACTCTCTATGAATCGTGTTTACTTTAATTGTTGTAAAGTAAATCCATTACCATTCCCAACCAGCCCCTACATAGCTAGACACTTGTTCTGTCCCGGTATCATAAGCACCACCTAATTTGACAGTGAACTGCTCATTAATTCGCATACCCGCACCTAAAGCTAATGCGTTGGCACTTCCAGAGTGACCCAATGCAACTGTGGTATTAATCTTACCTACATTATAAGGGCTGACTAAACCGGCAAATGCTGACGCTTGAGCCATTCCGCCGTCTATACGTTTAGCTTGCTTTTTAAGTGCTTCACGCAGATCTTTAATTTGCAGTTCATTCTTCGCAATATTCGCTGAATTGTATTGAATATCCGTTGTATTCTGATCTGCTGTTGATTGAGCTGCATCTGCAGCATCTCTTGCTTGGTTGGCACTATTCGTTGCTTGATCGAGAATACCGGTGGCAGTAGGTGAACCACCTACCAATTGTTCAATTTGACCAATACGACTATTAAAGTGTCCTTGGTTAGTCGCAATGACGCCCTGGTTAGCTTTTAATTGGTCTACGTCACCCACGACACCATGTTGACCATCTGAGCCCCCTAGAACATGTTCGACGACATCTTGACGCTCATCCATATCATGCGCTATCTGTTTAACACCCTCTGCTAGATGAGTACGCTCGGATTTAGATTCAGTATTAACTTTAGCCAACTGGTCATGGGAAGCTGCATTTAAAGCAGAGTGCTCAATAGTATTAACACGACCTTGCAATGCATGAGTTTCAGATTGCAGTGCTGTTATTGCACCTCCATTCGTGCGAGATGCTGTCATCGCATTGTTAGCTGTAGTTTGAGCGCTTGCTGCATTACTAACTGCTGTAGCTGCACTTTGTTTGTTTTGTTCAACTTTGTGACTAATTGAGTCAGCGTTAGCTTGTAGCGTATTGTCGCGGCTTAATGGCGTACCTAACGCTTGCTCTACTTTATCCAAGCGGCTCTTTAAGCCTTCAGCGTTATAGTGGGTTGTGCTGCCTGTAGGATGCCCATTGGAGTCAAGTACTGGCGTAGTTACATCACCCCCGCTGAGTTCTGCATGAATATTGCTATTTTCTGCAACTAGGTTAGCAATATGATCCTGGTTGTGGTTTGCCGTAGATAGCGCCGTTCCCGCTGTTGACGAGGCTCCAGCAATTTGACTGGACAAGGTATCAGCTTTCTGAGTTAGGTGATTCTCTGCATGTTGTACACCTACTTTTTGCTCCAACTCATCTAAGCGAGCTTTCAAGCCTACGGTATGAGTAGTGGTTTGAGGTACCATTCGCGGATTTTGCGGGTCGGTCATATCAACATGACTCTTAGTAACGATATCACCACCAGTGAGAAGCTTACGGTTGTCCTGTAACATCTTCGTTTTAGGAGTATCTTGAGTCACCATAGCACTCACTTTTTGCTGTAATTCAGAGATAGATTGGCCCGTTTGCGGCGTTAAATCACGCTTTAGTTTTTCAATCTCATCGGCATTAACTTGGATCTTTTGTTGTAAACCCTGACCGTCTACGGCTGTAGTTGAATCACCAAAGCTTTGAACATTAGCAGTGGCTGCGATTGCTGAAGAAGTCGCTAGAAGAACGGAACTAGCTAGAAGTGTTTTAGTAAATGTATTCAAAATAACGTGCCTGTCTAATTATCATTAAAGTATTGTTTCCCTTGCTCCTGACGAAGAAATTAAAATATTATTATTCTATTTTTAAAATCATTATGTTTTTAATCCAACACTTATAGTGAGTCATGCTCATCAATTTCATTTTTAAAATACTTCCCGCTAACGCAGATCCAATAGGAACCAATGCAATCACTATAAACACACCGACAGCGCCTAATTTTAATGGCGTAAATATACCTTTCCATTAAACGGGCATGTACTATCAAAGCTGAGGTACATGTTTTATTTTTTATATATCAATCCCTATTTTATAAATATTGTGATTTATCACTGGATGGTGAGATATTCCATTAGCATGAAATTGAATTCCTACATGACAAGGTTTACAAAGCTACAATTAAGTTTTTTTGTAGGGTTGGTACTAACTTGCTGTATGGCTCTCAAAAGAACGGGCAGAAGTGTATGAAAATCAGTGAGTTTAAAAGATGACGTATTCTACCTAGATCGTTCATCTTTTTTCATCACTCTAAAAAAGTGAGGGTAAGATACATATTGGGGCGGACTGGGACCATGACAATCATAGTAAGCAACGACTTAATACGATTAGTCTCATCTAAACCCTATTTTTGATAGCCAGAGGGAGAACAAAAGTATAGATAGGCGCATAAAATTACCGAACACCTAATAATTTTTTAAAGGCATAGAAACTCTACTAAAGCGCATTATCGAATACCTGTAAGCAATGATGCTGAACCTCACTATGTCGGCATAGCCAGACCGTTTGCTCGCAGCTATAGGGACACCCCAAAACGGTGATCACTTTCAATCCATGCTCTTTAGCAACATAGTCCGGAAGGTAAGCCAAAAGTGGTTGGTGTTTTACCAATGCTATCAGTGTTGAAATCGTGTCGACGCGTGCGGATATGCGACGGCTGAACTCTTCGTCATGCCAACCATCAAGGCTTCTATGTTTCGCCATTGCACCATAGATAGGCTTCGACGGCACAACGAAAGGATAATGAAGCAAACTTTCAATCGAGACCGCTTCCGCTCCTTCCTTTGAGAACAATGGATGATCTTGATTGGCGACGGTAACAAAATTTGCCTGACTCAGCTCTGTTGCTATTAACTGTCGTTGGTGTGGAGGAAACCCATTTAAGCTAGACACTAATGCAATATCGACCTCATGTTTGTTAAGTAATGTGAGGTCTTGAGCACTCTTTGTTTCAAGTGAGACATCATGATTATGACTCAATAAACGCTCAATCAAGCTTGGTACAAAATACCCCAGCACCGCCTCAGAACCGCTAACACGCAAATGTGGGCGACGTGGTTTACCCAGTTCCCGTTCAATTTTGTCATTGATCGCCAACATCTCAATAACTCGTTGAAACAACATATCTCCAGCTTCGGTGAGCCCCCATTGCGTGCCATGCTTGTCGAACAGTTTCTGTTGATAATAGGCTTCAATGCGCTTAATCAATTTAGATACTGTACCGGGCTGCATACCAATCTTTTTGGCTGCCTCACGCATACTTGGCGCTTTAGCTACCTCAACAAACACAGCCAAATCATTCAATTTCATCGCTCTTCCCTTGTTTCCATTTTGAAAACACTTGGTGAAATAATGTTTCTTAATTTTATCACCTTAAGTCTTTAAAATGGAGCGAATCAACGGATACATAGGAAACAGTATGCGACGCTTTCAACCATTAAATATCGCAACTCATACACTGAAAAATCGACTTGTTGTACCACCAATGGCTTCTCAGACAGCCACTACCGATGGATTAACGACAGACGCAACCACTGAACATTACCGAAACTTATCACGCTCCGGTGCTGGCTTAGTGATGGTTGAATACAGCTTCGTCCATACAACAGGCAAAAGTGAACCTAACCAACTTGGTGCTCACAATGATGAATGCATTGAAGGGATGACGAAAATTGCTGATGCAATCCACAGTAACGGTGCGAAAGCAGGCTTTCAGCTCACCCATTGCGGTGGCAAAGCACAACTCGATATCTGTCCCGATTTAATGGGCCCTTCAGGAATAACAGTCCCCGCTTATGACCGGACACTACCTCAACCAAAAGCAATGTCGGTAGATGATATTAAGCTATGGATTGAATCATTTGTCCAAGCAGCGATTCGAGTCGAGAAAGCAGGTTTTGATTTTGTTGAACTCCATTGCGCGCATGGATATGGCCTTAACCAATTTTTATCACCGATCACTAATCAAAGAGACGACCAATATGGAGGATCATTAGAAAATCGTATTCGAATGGTTGTAGATATCATCAAAGCCATTCGCTCGACTACCCAGTTGGCAGTCATGGTGCGTATCCCAGGACAAGATCTCTACCCACAAGGATTAACTCAAGAAAGCGTGGTTAAGATGTGTCAGTCTTTTATTGCAACTGGAGTTAGCATCATTGATGTCTCCTCTGGAATTGGCGGCTGGAACCGACCAAAAGATAGACGGGGTGAAGGCTATTTGGTTTCAGAGTCTCACTATCTTAAGAAAGCAGACTTGGGAGTACCTATCATTGGTGTAGGCGGTATAGAAACTGCCGACTATATCGAGCAAGCGTTAGAACATTCTTATTTCGATCTCGCGGCCGTCGGGCGGGCGATTCTACGTGGCCCAGAACAATTTGCTAATGACGTCATGACCGTCCACCCGCCAGAGATCGCTTACTGATATTGCCTAACAGATGCCGACATAGTTGATTAAGATAATATCCACTTGGGATCGTCAAGGAATTTGGGCGATCCCAATATGTTGATAATACGATGACTTGTTCGCCTTGTATCGACTATAAATTTTGTTTTACTTGATAGTTTAGATTGCAACTAAATCTGTCTATCCTAAGGCTAGTTTGGTTAGGATGTAACAAACTTCTGGGAAACGAAGGCAACCAACTTCATCCCACTCATCATGCTAATGATAAACAAGATGATGGTAATACTGCCCTCACCGAAACTAGCCACCGCTGGCCCAGGGCAAATCCCACCCAACCCCCAGCCTAAACCAAAAATAGATGCTCCCAAAACCAGTGTTCGGTCAATCTTTGTATTCGTAGGCAGATTCAAGGCGTTACCATCAAAAGTTTTACCACGGGGTTTGATAATGAAATGGTAAAAAGGCGTAAATACGAGTAAAGCTCCTCCCATCACAAAAGCAAGACTAGGGTCCCAATCCCCTGTGATATCAAGAAACGCAAAAATGTTGGCAGGATCAACCATGCCAGAAATATTCATTCCAATACCAAACAGAACACCGGACAAAAGAGCGATGAATAGCGAGACAGGATTCATTTAAAGCACTCCTAACATACGACGAACAAACACAACAGAAATCGCGACGATCATGAACGTACATGTTGCAACAACAGAACGTTTAGAAAAACGGCCCATGCCAATAATCCCATGTCCGCTCGTACAGCCATTGCTTAAACGAGTGCCTATACCGACTAATCCCCCAGCAACAATGACTAAACCAAGGTTCATAGCGCTTAAATCAGGTAACTCAAAGCCGATTGGACGCGTAAATACAATGCTGATCACCATTCCAAACAGAAACAATACTCGCCATAATCGATCTCCCGCTTTCGAGGTCAGTAACCCTCCAAGAATCCCACTGATACCTGCAACTTTTCCGCTAAACAACATAAGTAAACCTGCAGATAAGCCGAGCAAAGCACCCCCCGTTAAAGCGTGCCAAGGTATTGAGAACTCCATTTACTTCTCCTCTTGTTTATGTGCGCAAATGCGTTGTGAAGTGACACCATCAAGCTCACCACGCAAATCTAGCTACTATGATGATTTAACTTTATATATTAGTCAATTCTAATTTAGACAAGTTTAATCCACCACAGATAAACTGGACCTAGAAAGCCCTTACAAAATTACAGCACTAACAATTTTTTTCATTAAAAACTCAGGGGCCAGCACTAAAACCTTGTTTGAAGGAGGAATAAATTGGTGTATCATACGAAATATACTTAGTGTTCAAATTATTTTTGGTCACAACAGTCACTCAGAAACATTAAGGGAGAGTATGTCTCATACGGTTGAAAAAATAAGTGGTTCTTCCATGACAGCGTTTGATGCTGTTCTAGACAACATTATTCTCAAACCGACGTCTCAAGCCAGATACAATAGAATTCTTGTCATTCCAGCCTATCAGGGGATCACCGATGCGCTTTTGGAGAGTAAAAACACCTATGAACCTGGTGTCTATCATTACGCTCTAAGTGGCAGCGATTTATGGGAAAGCAAGTTAGATAGTGTCGTTCAACGACTTTTGTGGGTAAATGAAAGTGTATTCGCAGACCCGATGTTGCGTAGAGAGGCTGATGATTTCATTATCAAGCGAACCTCTCATACTCGAAGTTGGGTGCGCGAAAGTTTGGCTACTAAACGCTGTCTCCCCCAAATTCGGGAGCAATTAGCCGCTATTGGAGAAGTACACAGTGCTTATAACACTGCGCTAAAAGCAAAACGTTATGGTGTCCAAACAAAGTTCATTGATCTAAGTGATGCTACGAATGAGCCTTCTCAATCGTTTGATACTAAGTTAAAAAATAACTTAGAAGATGTAGATTTAAGTTGTGAGCTCCCTGTAGTGGCAGCCTGTTCTTCACATGACATCAATAAGAGCTACCAACACGATCGCCGTTATGGAGATTTAACATTAAGCCGTATTGCCGCAATAACAGATGCCAAGCAAGCTGTTATTCATAAATCTCACCATCTGAGTTCAGGGGATCCTACATTGATTGGTGAAGGTCAGGTTTCTCCTATGGAAGACTCGAGTTACCAAGTAGTCGATCAACTATCGGCGTTATCAAATGATGTTGTTCATCCGGCAGCTATTGCAGAGCTGTCTGAGAAAAACATTGATCTTCACATGAGATGTACCTTTGAGCCAGAGCATCCCGGCACTTTTATTAGTCGCGATCACAGCTCCGCTGAACATAAAATTGAACTGGTATCAGGTAAAGAAGATGTATGTTCGTTAAAAGTTGAGCTAAAAAATCACAGCATCGACTTCAATCAATTAGAGAAGCAGATCCAACTACAGTCTGAATTTAACTTGTTGCACAGGTACGTGAAGGGGAAAGTCGCGCATTACTATTTCAATTGTGACGTTCGTCATTTTGGGGCGATTCTGACTAAAGTAAAAAAGCTTATACCAGATAGCGATATTACGATTCAACAAGTTGCTTTGCTTTCGGTTCTTGGTTCAAAAATAGAACTAGAGCAGACGCTCCTAAAAGGTTGTCATGCTCTGGAAATAAATGGAATCAAACCTCTTCATACTTACAAATCTGAAAGCAAAAACAGCGTCAAATTTATTGTATCAAGTGCTCATTATCGAGCGTCTTCATGCGCTTTGCATGGTGCTTTTTTACAGTCATAAAGTTGAGTATCAACATGCCCCTATTCATTTTTACGGCGCGAAAATGGGCATCGTTGCCCAGTCGCCGTCAATGCCATCTCCAAAGT